>CAIMLX010000031.1 GCA_903842455.1 uncultured Hyphomicrobiales bacterium
TCTCATCGGCGTAGATCGGACCGTTCGATGACCCCCAGCCGATAACGCGGCGTTCGCGGTCGCCAGCAGCCGAACGTGTCGACCTTGGGAGGTCGACCAGAAGCTGCCTGAGATGCGCTAGGCCGAGCGGGCCGAGGGCCGGTGCCATCGTGGGGATCAGTTCGTCATACTGGCCGTAGTCGTTCTCTTGGATGGCACGACAGACTTGACCTGCGAGCTCCTCGGGCGAGGATTTGGCGAGACCGGCGATCACCCCGAGATCGGCAAGGGCGGCCTCGAACACCGCCATCACAGTACCGCTGCTATCGTCGCATCGCTCGAGGATAGATCCCGCCAGGGCCATGAAGCGCCACATGAGGTCGAGTGCATCGGTAGCATCGGTTTTGGCGACCTGGTCGACGATGGCGCCGCGCTGGGCCTTAAGATCAGTGACAAGCGTCTTTCGCTTCTGCCAGTCGACATAGGACTGCGAACGGCCGATGGCGGTAAGGCGTTTGCGGACTTCCCTCCCGACCGCCGCCGGATTCCCAGCGCCGGCCAGTTCGAGCCGAAGGCGCCGCTTGGCCGTGGCATTTCCCTCACTGATCTCTATCAGCAGGGCCGCCAGACGCTCGGCGCCAAGCGCCTTTAGGTTGGTCGCGTTAAGCGTTGTCTTTCCAGGCATGGGCACGTCCGGTGCGTGGGTGGACAGTCATCGTGCCACCAGGTCTGCGTTGTCAACCGGAGAGGGCCTGCAACCACTCGTTGAGCTTGCTCAAGCGGCGGCGGCCAGAAGTCGCAAGCCGTCGTTTGACGGGTTGCGGAAGGACGCTGAACAGCCGGTCGCGGGCCTCCGCCAGGCACTCCGCGACATCACGATGGCATCCGCCACGTGGCGATGTAAAAGCCCAGTCTCTGCCTGGCGGGGTGAAGAGCAATCGTGCGGAATTGGTTCCCGACTCCATTTTCCGCAACCCTACCAAGCACCTCGCTTCATCCCGCCGAGAGAGTTGGTTGCCAGCGCCACTCCCTCCGCCACTTTTTCTGGACATTTCTCTATTTATCAATTCGTTAGCGGAACGCGTTCTTCAGTCGTACCACAATTTGTCCCACATTGAACGCTCCCTTGCTCAGGGATTTGGGCCTTTTCAGCCACCAGCAAGACCCCGTATTGGGTCCATACGCCTTGCCGAAGACCGATCTCGCGGACAAGCGACGACGGTTGCAGGTGATTCCCGTTGGGCTGAAGGCAGACGCATCTGGACCGAAAAACCCATACCGGGGAAACCCGACACCATTGCGTCCGATTTTTTTGATGAGATACCAAGGGCACCATGAGCCACCAATTGATGGCTCGATGGGTGTAGGTGCGGGTTGGCTCCAGATTGCCTTTGGGCAGCACTGGGCCTGAGCAGCGCTAAAAAATGAATTCGTGTAGCCGCACGGCCTCGTCCACACTCTTGCCATATGCAACCGTACTCTCAAGCCAACACGGGCTGAATGAGCGACTGCGACACGAAGAACGACTGGAACACGTCGTTCGCTGCGAGGGATGCAATACGATGGTCAGACCAACCACAGCCGCTATCTTGATCAGCATATTTGTCGCGTTTCTTGCAGTGTATCCAAGTGATGCATACGCACAGAGCACACTACCGCCATGCCCCGTATTTCCTCCTTGGGACCACTGCTTTGGTACGGCAAACTATGAGGGGGGGGCTACGTATCTCGGTGATTGGAAGGAAAATAAACGGAACGGCAAAGGCACGTATACCTTCGCTGACGGTCACAAATATGTCGGTGATTGGAAGGACGGAAAGCGCAACGGGCAA
>CAIMLX010000032.1 GCA_903842455.1 uncultured Hyphomicrobiales bacterium
CGACGGGAAGATCGCGATGGGGCCGGAGGAATTTGCCAGGGTGAACAAGGGGATGTGAGGGGGTCGGACGCTGCACGGGGAGACACGATGCAGCATGACGCTGGCCACCCTCCCCCTTGCGGGGAGGATACCGGAGCTTGGCGCGTTAGCGCCTTAGCGCAGGTCGGGGGGGGGGTGACCGAGGCTCGAGCACCAGAGCCGAGCTCGGCAGAACCCCCCTCCTAGCTTCGCCAGGTGGCATAGCCACCAGGCTGCGCTACCTCCCCCGCAAGGGGGGAGGTGACCAGTGCTTCAACTCAACACTATGCGGCTGTACCGCCGCAGGCGGCAGCGTCTCACCCGAGGCGGGCAATGGTGGCGGCGGCGCCGGTTTCCAGCAGGGATTTCAGGTGGTTGGTGACCTCGTCGCGGAACGCCTTTGAAGCCGGGAGGTCTGTCCCGAAGACTTCGGTGACGGTGAGGAGGTTCGTGGCGAGTTGGTCGGCGTCCGGGCCGGCGGCGTCGGCGAGCTGGCGGAGGCGGGCGGACAGGGGGTCCTTGACGTCGATGGGCTGGCCCTTCTCGTCGATGCCGGTGACGTAGCGCATCCAGGCGGCGACGCCGAGCGCCAGCCGGGTGTAGGACTGGCCGGCATCGATGCGGGCGCGGATGGTGCCGAGCAGGCGCTGCGGCAGTTTCTGGGTGCCGTCCATGGCGATCTGCCAGGTGCGGTGGTTGAGGGCCGGGTTGGCGAAGCGGGCGAGGAGCTGGTCGCGGTAAGCCTCGAGGCTCTCGCGCGACATCGGGAGGGTCGGGATCACCTCCTCGGTCATAAGCCCATGGATCAGCTTGTGGATTCCGGGGTCGGCGATGGCCTCGCTGACATACTGGTGGCCGCTGAGGTAGCCAAGATAGGCCATGGTGGAGTGGGAGCCGTTGAGCATCCTCAGCTTCATCAGCTCGAACGGCTCGACATCATCGACCAGCTGGGCGCCGGCCTGCTCGAACGGGGGGCGGCCGGCGGGGAAGTCATCCTCGATCACCCACTGGGTGAAGGGCTCGGTCATGATCGGCCACGCATCTTCCAAGCCTATGATATCGTTGACGATTTCGCGATCTTTGTCCGTGGTGGCTGGGACGATGCGGTCGATCATCGTCGAGGGAAAGCTGACAGTGTTCACATAGTCGATCAGCGCCTCGTCTCCCGTCAGTTCGGCGAAGCGGCGGACGATGCGGCCCGCGGTCCTGCCGTTCGAGGGGAGATTATCGCAGCTCATGACGGTGAAGGGGATAAGTCCGCGCGCCTGGCGCAGCTTCAGCGCGGCGACGATGATGCCGGGGGCGCTGAGCGGCGCGTCGGGATGGGCGAGATCGTGGACGATGTCGGGGTGGGCTTCGTCGAGCTCGCCGGTGGCCGGGGCGGAGCAATAGCCCTTCTCGGTGACGGTCAGCGAGACGATGCGGATGGCGGGCAGCGCCATGATTTCAATGAGTTCGGTGCGGTCAGCACTGGCGTCGAGGACGTCGCGGATGGCGCCGATGATGCGGGCCCTGGTGCCCGAGGCGTCGCGAATGGCGAGGGTGTAGAGAAAGTCCTGCGGGGCCAGCGCGTCGCGGGCATCGGGGCGGCGCAGCGAGGCGCCGATGATGGCCCAGTCGGGGTGGCTGGCCAGCAGGCTGTCGACATAGGCGGCCATGTGGGCGCGGTGGAAGGCGCCGATGCCGAGGTGGACGATGCCGGGATTTGTGGCAGCCGGATCGTAATCGGGTACGGAAACCGCCTTGTTGCTGAACAGCGCCTGCGCGGAGTCTGAACGGATGGCGGCGGCGCTGAGGTGCATGCGGTTTCTCCCATTGAACTGCCCCTCACCCTAGCTTCGCTAGACGGCGACGCCGCCAAGCTACGCTACCCTCTCCCCCAAGGGGCGAGGGGACGATGTTCGAGCTTCGGTTTCTTAGTCGAGCCATTGGTCTGACGCCATAGTGCCTTCCGGTTGGCGGGTGGGTGGGGCATAAGTCTGGCGAGTGTTTCGGAGGATATTTGCGTGGGCAAGCGGTTCGTTAGCGTCGGTGAGGCGATGATCGAGATGTCGGGCGGCGAGGAAGGGCTCTACCGGCTCGGCTACGCCGGCGATACGCTGAACACCGCCTGGTACATGCGGGCGCTGCTGCCGGAGGAGTGGAGCGTCGACTACGTGACCGCGCTCGGCGACGACATGTACTCAGGCCAGATGCGCGCCTTCATCGACAAGGGCGGGATCGGCACCGGCAACATCCAGACGATCGCGGGGCGGCGGCCGGGGCTCTACATGATCCACCAGGCGGAAGGCGACCGGCACTTCACCTACTGGCGCGGGCAATCGGCGGCCAAGCTGCTGGCCGACGACACCGAGGCGCTCGAAGGCGCGCGGTAGGCGCGGATATCGTCTATTTCTCGGGCATCACCATGGCGATCCTCGCGCCGCGGGCGCGGGGGCGGCTGATGCGCACCATCGTCAAGGCGCGCGAGGCAGGGGCGAAGGTGGTGTTCGACACCAACCTCAGGCCGGCGCTGTGGACCAGCCAGAAGATCATGGCCTCGACACTGACGGCGGCGGCGACCATTGCCGACATCGTGCTGCCGACGCATGGCGACGAGGCGCCGGTGTTCGGCGACACCTCGCCCGAGGCGACGGCGGAGCGCTACCTCAAGATCGGGGCGAGCGAGGTGGTGGTGAAGAACGGGGCGGAGCCGGCCCTGGTGGCGACGAGCGAGGGCTTGCGCGCATACGTGCCGGCGCCGAAGGCCGGCAAGGTGGTGGATGCGACGGGGGCGGGCGACTCGTTCAACGGCGGATACCTCAGCGCCCGCGAGCGGGGCATCGAGCCGGTGGAGGCAGCGCGGCTGGCGCACACGGTCGCCGGCGTGGTGATCGGCCACAAGGGCGCGCTGGTCGATCCCAAGCTGGTCAAAGGGATGGCCGGGTAAGTCGGGGGGAAGGCACTTGGGAATGCCGCGAGGCGATTGCCCTCCCCCTTATCGGGCCGAACTGTGGACGCAGTCGACCGGCCCGAAATTGCGTCGCCGCTCAGTCGGCGAAGATGAGATCTGAATCCGCGTCGGCGGTGAGGCCATCGGACAGATCGTCGAGATAGACGGTCTCGGACCAGTCGGAATCGAGCTGACCCAGGGTGGCGATGATGTGTTCGAGGTGCGCGAGGTTGCGGGCGCGCAGCTTCTCCATCAGCCGCTCGCGCTGGGCGAGAACGCTGCGTCCGCTGAGCCCGAGCGTTTCGGCAATCTCGGCAAGGCCGAGCCCGCGCCCGAGCATCCGGGCCACATCGAACTCGCGGGCGTTCAGGCCGTAGGGATTTTGCGAAGTGGCGGCGGGAGCCGCGGCTCGAAGATGTTGGCTGTCAGAGAACCCCATTTAGTCGCCTCCCCACTTGTCGTCACCAGGTTTTCGTCTTCACAATCACCGCTATCATCTTGGGGATACGAAGAATATTGGCACTAATGACGCTGGCGATCCTACCAGTGGCAATTCTCTCGCTGGCAGATGTGACAGGGGAACAATTACCGGTGACAATTTTGTCGTTGTCATTTTTTACAATGATAATATTCACGATATCGGGTGACCCCACTGCGCAACACTGCTAGCGTCACGCCCAGTGATTTTGGCGTGAGGTGGATAATCGGCATGCTGGCATTTTTTGAAAGTCACCTGGGGTCGATCCGCAAGGCGCGCTCGGACGGGGACATTGCCGAGGTCCTGCAGGAGATCGCGACGGCGCTGGGATTTCGCAGCGGCTACGTGATCGAGTACACGGCCGACCTGCGGGGGGCCAAGCACATCATCGACTCGCATCGCGACCGGAGCCAGTGGTGGCAGGAGTACTTCCGCAGCCCGAACCGTGCCGCGCCGAACCGGGTGGCGGAAATACTGACCCTGGGCGGCGTTCAGGTTTTCGGGGCCGAGCGCTATGAAGGTATCGAAGCATCGATTGTCGCTTCGGCCCGCAAGCTGGACATGCTGGAGGCGGTGATGGTGCCGGTGAGCTTTGCTGGCAGCCTGGTGGGAATTGCCGGATTTGCCGGAGCGGCGGACCTGAGCGCAGCGCAGAAGACGGCGCTGGAACTAGTGGTCTACGCGCTGTTCGCGCAGCTGCGGTCGTTCGGCAGTACGGGGATTTTCGTGCCGCCCGAGGCGCTGACGCCGCGCGAGAAGGAAGTAATCTCGCTATCGGCAGAGGGGCTCACCTCGGTCGAGATCGCCGAACGGCTCGGGATGGCGGCCCGTACGGTAAACCAGCACGTCGACAACGTGGCCGATAAGCTGGGGACCAAGAACCGCACCCACACCATCGCCGAGGTCATCCGGCACGGGTTGCTGCACTAGCGAGCCCCGCAGAGAGCTACCCGGGTTCGCGCTTGGCAGGTGGGTCCCTGCTTTCGCAGGGATGACACGTTGTGGGTGGTTCGACGTCGGGACCTGAAGTCAGTCGCGGTCGCGGCGGACGCGGATGGGAATCCGGCGGTCGCGGCGGGACAGGCTCGTGGCGACGGTCAGCGACAGGATCAGGGCGCCGGCGGCGAGGGCGAAAAGGGTTTCGAACGGGAATTCCATCGGTCGAGGTCTCCTTGGTTTCGAAGCCAGCAACGGGGTGTGCGCGAGACTAGTTGCGTGCACGATGTCGCGAGCGCCCGGGTGACGCCTTTTCCTCAGCTTTCGTCAGGGGAGCCTCCGAGGGTTTGTGTCAACGTCCACCCTCGGCAATACCCCCCACCTAGCTCTGCTACGTCGCTGTCGCTCCTAGCGACGCTACCTCCCCCGCAAGGGGGGAGGTGTCGGCGGACAAGCTCGTGATCGGTAATTGACCTGCAAGACAGGGGGCTGGCGCGTGTGAGCGCCCCCTCCACCGCCTTCGACGGTCCCCCTCCCCCGCTATCGCGGTGGAGGACCCCGGCATCCTCAGTGCCTAGGCAGGCGGCCTCAGAACATGCCGTTGCCGGAGGCCATGTAGTCGAGTTCCTCGGGGGTGGAGGTGCGGCCGAGGGCCTCGTTGCGATAGGGGTAGCGGCCGAAGCGCTGGAGCGTCTCGATGTGGCGGCGTTCGAAATCGGAGAATTTCTCGTCGCCGTAGGCAGCAACCAGTGGCGCCGCTTCCTCGTGCACCGCCAGATCCTCGGAGTGCATGTAGGGCAGGTAGGCAAACATGCGACGGCGCGGCTCGAGCGTGAGGTCACCGCCTGAGGCGACCAACTCACGCGCCAGAGCGAGGGCCAGCGGATCGGACGCAAAGGCCTCGGGGCGCTTGCGGAACAGCTGGCGGGAAAACTGGTCGAGGACGATGAGTTCGGCGAGGCGGCCGTCGGGCGAGGCGCGCCAGGACGTGGCGTTGCCGGCGGCGACCCAGGCGTGGGTGGCGGTGAACCGGCGGGCGAGCTCGGCATCGAACTCGGGCTTGGTACCGAACCAGTCGGCTTCGGCATGCTCGACGAACCAGAAGGTGAGGACAGGGTCGGGCGTGTGCATGGGAACCTCGGCGATGCGTGGACTGCCCCTGCCCTGCTGCCGAAGCGGCGAGGGCAGAAAGCTTCACGGTTCATTTCCCATGCATGGTGGAGATTGTCACCCGTGGCTGCGATCCGGTTATGGGTCGGGCCCAAGGAGAATGCCAATGCGCCTCGTGAAGCTCGATACGCCGGACGGGATCATCTACATCAATCCCGAGCATGTGGTGGCGGTGGTGAAGGGGCTGCGCGACACCAAGGTCGACACGGTCTCGGGCGTGCATGTGGTGAAGGATTCGCCAGAGGTCGTGGCCCGGATGCTGGGGTCGGAAGAGATTTCGCTCGACGTGACGCCGCGGGCGGTGGGGTGGGTGAAGGGCGAGTAGGGAGCGCAAAGGTTGCCGGTTCGCCTTCTCCCCTTGTGGGAGAAGGTGCCCGAAGGGCGGATGAGGGGTGGGTGAACGTTCCACGCCGCTCTCCGCTTCGCTCCGATCGCGCAGACCAGGGTCTGCGGACCCCTCATCCGGCTGCCGCCACCTTCTCCCACAGGGGGAGAAGGCGATGGGGCCCGCTTCCCGCCTGTCACACGTTGACGATCGCCTTGATCAGGCCGGTACGGTCGTGGGCCCAGTGGGGCATGTCGCGGGGGACGTTTTCGAGCGAGGTGGTGTGGGTGGCGAGCCTGGCGGTCGGGACGGCGCCCGAGCGGATGGCGGCCATGACGTGCTCGAAATCGGCCTTCTGGGCATTGCGCGAGGCGCGGATGGTGAGCTCGCGGCGGTGGACTTCGGAATCCGGGAACACCAGGTCGCCCTTGATGACGCCCACCAGGGTGTAGGCGCCGCCGTTGCGGGCGTGGAAGATCGAGGCGTTCATCGCCTTGATCGAGCCGGTGGCATCGAACACCGCGTCGAAGCCGCTCTGCTTGATGGCGGTGAACTCGCGGCTTTCCACTTCGGCGGGGCTGAAGGTGGTGAAGCCGAGCGCGCGGGTGGCCTCGATCTTGTCGGGCGCGGCATCGAGCACGGTGACGTCGGCACCGGCGATGCGGGCGAAGTAGGCGACGCCGAGGCCGATGGGGCCGGAGCCGACGACAAGGACGCGGCTCGGCGCGGTCAGTTCGGTGCGGCGGATGGCATGGGCGCCGATGGCGAGGAACTCGACCATGGCCGCATCGCGGAGGCTGATGCCGTCGGCGGGATAGAGGTTTTGCGCGGGCATGACCATCTCATCGGCCATGCCGCCATCGGCATGGACGCCGACGACCTTGAGGGTTTCGCAGCAGTTGGTCTTGCCCTCGCGGCAGGCGGGGCAATGGCCGCAGTTGAGGTAGGGGTTGATGACCACTGCCTGCCCGGCGGCGAGGCCGGTGGCGCCGTTGGGATCGATGACGGTGCCACTCAGTTCGTGGCCGATGATGCGCGGATAATCGAAGAACGGGAAGTTGCCTTCGAAGATGTGGTAGTCGGTGCCGCAGATGCCGATATGCTTGACCGCCACACGCACCCAGCCCGGCTGCAGCTCGGGGCGCGGCGCATCGACCAGCGCGAGCTTTTCCGGGGCGGTGCATTGGATGGCGCGCATGATCGGTCTCTCCCTCATTCGGGCGGGCATCATAGCGGCGGGCGGCTTGGCCACAAGGGCCGGGCAGGCTAGAAACGCTCCGGCATTTTAAGAGGTTACGCGACGTGAACTTTGCATCGGACAACTGGGCCGGGGCGACGCCCGAGGTGATGGCGGCGCTCAACGGCGCGAACGCGGGCTTTGCCCCGGCCTATGGCGGCGACGCGCTGACGGCGGCGGTGAAGGAGCGCTTCGCCGCGGTGTTCGAGCACGCGGTGGAGGTGTGGTTCACCGGGACGGGGACGGGCGCGAACTCGCTGTCGCTCAGCGGGCTGACCCGGCCGGGCGGCGTGGTGTTCGCGGGGGCGGAGGCGCATGTGAACGCCGACGAGAGCAACGCCTTCGAGTTCCAGTCGGGCGGCATGAAGATCATCGGGCTGCCGAGCCCCGATGGGCGGATCGAGCCCGAGGCGTTCACGGCGGCGCTGACCCGGCACCCCGATGGCGGACGCACGGTGCCGGTGGCGCTCAGCCTCACCAACGCGACCGAGTGGGGCACGGTCTATGCGCCGGCGCAGGTGGCCGAACTCAGCGCCATCGCCCGCGGGCGCGGCCTGCTGGTGCATACCGATGGGGCACGGTTCGGCAACGCGGTGGCGGCGACGGGAGCCACGCCCGCCGAGCTGACGTGGAAATCGGGCGTCGACTTCATGAGTTTCGGGGCGACCAAGAACGGCGCCTGGGCGGCGGAAGCGATCGTGTCGTTCCGGCCGGGGCTGTTCGACGGGATGGAGCAGCGGCGGCAGCGGGCCGGGCATGTGTTCAGCAAGGCGCGGTTCGTGGCGGCGCAGTTCGAGGGGTATTTTGCCGATGGGGCGTGGCTGAAGCGGGCCGGGCACGCCAACGCCATGGCGGAGCGGCTGCGGGTGGGCCTCAGGCAGTCGAACCGGGCGCGGCTCGCCTGGGAGAGCGCCATCAACGAGGTGTTCGCGGTGGTGCCGGTGGAGGTGCTCGCCGCGGTGCGGGCGGCCGGCGGCGCGATGCACGAGTGGCCGGCGGAGACGGCGGCCGAGGATCGCCGGCCGGGGGCCGGCGAGGTGATGGTGCGGCTGGTGACGAGCTGGGCGACGGACGACGGCGAGGTGCAGCGTTTCCTCGACCTGGTGTGAGGTGAGGGGCGCAGCCCAGCTTGCCCTCCCCGGCGTTTTGGCCGATTGAGGCGGCATGGATCTGACGCCGCTTCCCATCGACGACGCCCTGCCCCGCCTGAGCGCCGCGCTCGCGGCTGGGCCGTTCGCGGTGCTGGTGGCGCCGCCGGGGGCGGGCAAGACGACGCGGGTGCCGCTGGCGCTGCTGTCGGCGACGTGGCGGGGCGACGGCAAGATCGTGATGCTGGAGCCGCGACGGCTGGCGGCGCGGGCGGCGGCGCGGCGCATGGCGCTGTCGCTGGGCGAAGAGGTCGGCGCGACCGTGGGCTACCGGGTGCGGCTCGACGCCAAGGTGTCGCGCCGGACGCGGATCGAGGTGGT
This sequence comes from uncultured Hyphomicrobiales bacterium, assembly GCA_903842455.1. Classification (GTDB taxonomy): domain Bacteria; phylum Pseudomonadota; class Alphaproteobacteria; order Rhizobiales; family Devosiaceae; genus Devosia_A. Next base: position 8,566 of record CAIMLX010000032.1, read on the forward strand.
GACCGAGGGCGTGTTCACCCGGATGCTGCTCGATGATCCGGAACTGACCGGTGTTGCGGCGGTGATCTTCGACGAATTCCACGAACGCTCGCTCGATGCGGACCTCGGGCTGGCGCTGGCGCTCGATGCGGCGGCGCTGCGCGAGGACCTGCGGATTGTCGTGATGTCGGCGACGCTCGACGGGGCGCGGGTTTCGGCGCTGATGGACGAGGCGCCGGTGGTGGAGAGCCTGGGGCGGGCGTTTCCGGTCGAGACGTTCTATCGCGACCGCGACCCGGCATTGCGGCTTGAGGAGCAGGTGGCGGCGGTGACGCTCGAGGCACTGCGGTCGCAGCCGGGGTCGGCGCTGGTGTTCCTGCCCGGGCAGGCCGAGATTTCGCGCACCGCGGAGCGGCTGGCTGGACGGGTCGCAACCGATGTCGAGATCACGCCGCTCTATGGCCAGTTGTCGCCCGAGGAGCAGGACCGGGCGGTGTCGCCGGCCCCTGTGGGGAAGCGCAAGGTGGTGCTGGCGACCTCGATTGCCGAGACCTCGTTGACCATCGAGGGGGTGCGGATCGTTATCGATTCGGGCTTCCGGCGGGCGCCGGCCTACGAGCCGGCCACCGGGCTTACGGTATTGGAGACGCGGCGGATTTCGCGCGCGGCGGCCGAGCAGCGGCGGGGGCGTGCCGGGCGCGTCGAGCCGGGTGTCTGCTATCGGCTGTGGGGGGAGGGGCAGAACGCGGCGATGGCGGCGTTCGATGTGCCCGAGATGCTGGAGGCCGACCTCAGCGGGCTGGCGCTCGACCTCGCCGGCTGGGGGGTGAGCGATCCCGCGCAGTTGCGGTTTCTCGATCCGCCGCCGAAGCCGGCCTGGGCCGAGGCCGTGGCGCTGCTGCGCGGGCTCGAGGCGATAGACGGGGATGGGCGGATCACCGCCGACGGCAAGGCGCTGGGCAAGCTGCCGCTGCATCCGCGGCTGGCGCATATGGTGCACCGGGCAGCGGGCGAGGACGACGCCCTGACGGCGGCGCAGATCGCGGTGGTGCTGGGCGAGCGCGGGCTCGGTGGCGACGGGGTGGACCTGGTGCACCGGCTGGAGCGCTTCGGCCGGGAGCGCGGCAAGCGGGCCGACGAGGCACATGGGCTGGCGCGGCGCTGGGCCCAGCTGGTGGGCAATACGGGGTCGGGCGGCGACGTGGGGCGGCATCTGGCGCGGGCCTATCCGGATCGCGTGGCGCAGCGGGCCGGCGGGCGCGGCAAGTTCCGGCTCGCCAACGGGCGGCAGGCCGCGTTGGAGGAGACCGACGCGCTGGCGAGTGCCGACTATCTCGTCGTCACCGATATCACTGGGGTGGCGGCGAGCGGGCGAATCCGGGCGGCGGCGCGGATCGAGCGGGAGACCATCGAGGACCTGTTCGCCGGGCAGATTATCGAGGAGGTGGCGATGAGCTTCGACCGGGCGTCGCGCAGCGTGCGGGCACGGCGGGTGCGGCGGCTCGGGGCGCTGCGGCTCGACGAGGCGCCGGTGGCGGTGGCCGATGCCGAGGCGGCGGCGCGGGCGCTGGCGGCAGGGATCGCCGAACTCGGCATCGGCGTGCTGCCGTGGACGAAGGAGCAGAGGGCGCTGCGGGCGCGGGCGACGTATCTGCGCGCGACGCTGGGCGAGGAGTGGCCGGACCTGTCGGATGCCGGGCTGGCAGCGGATGTCGGGTGGCTGGCTTCGGCGGTGCTGGGGAAGACGGCGCTGAGCGAGGTTGGGGCCGACGATCTCGGCGCGGCGCTCGAGGGGCTGCTGCCCTATGGGCGGCGGCAGGAGATCGAAAGGCTGCTGCCCTCGCATTTTTCGGCGCCGTCGGGATCGCACCTGCCGATCGACTACGGGGCAGAGAACGGGCCGGCGCTGGAGGTGCGGGTGCAGGAGCTGTTCGGGCTCGACCGGCATCCGTCGGTGGCGGGCGGCAAGGTACCGCTGCTGCTGGTGCTGCTGTCGCCGGCGCATCGACCGATCCAGACGACGCGGGACCTGCCGGGGTTCTGGCGGGGGAGCTGGAAGGATGTGGCAAAGGATCTGAAGGGGCGGTATCCGCGGCACTACTGGCCGGAGAACCCGCTCGAGGCGGCGGCGACGGCAAGGGCGAAGCCGCGGGGGACGTGAGGGAGGCGGCCCCTTGCTACCCCTCTCCTCAGCTCTGCTACGGCGCTGCGCGCCTAGCGCCGCTATCCTCTCCCGCAAGGGGCGAGGAGGCGATGGGGCCGCAGCGTCGTAGCGTGCGCATCCTCCCCCTTGGCGGGGAGGATGGTGGAGCTTGTGAGCGCCAGCGAACTAGCGGAACCGTGGAGAGGGGGTTTCGCCGGTCAGGCCGGTCCGGCGGCCTTCAGCACCGCCAGGAACTCCGCGCCGTAGCGCTTCAACTTCGACTCGCCTACGCCCGAGATGGTGCCCAGCTCCGCCATGGTCTGGGGGCGGTCGGTGGCCATGGCGCGGAGGGTGGTATCGTGGAAGACGACGTAGGGCGGGACGCCCTGGGCCTTGGCGAGGGCGGCGCGTTCGGTGCGGAGCGCTTCGAACAGGCTTTGCGCAGCCGGCGGCAGGGCGACGGCGTTCTGCAGTGAGCGGCGGGTTTCGGCGGCTTTGCGCGGGCGGTCGCGGCGGAGGGTGACCTTGCGTTCGCCCTTGAACACCGGGCGGGCTTCTTCGGAAAGGTGCAGGGCGCCGAAGGCGTTGTCGACGACGATCAGGCCCATGGCGGTGAGCTGGCGGATGACGGAGTTCCAGCTGCGCTGGTCCATGTCCTTGCCCTGCCCGAAGACCGGCTGTTCCTGGTGGCCGAACTGGGTGACCTTGTCGGTCTGCTTGCCGAGCAGCACATCGATGATGTGGGTGACGCCGAAGCGCTGGCCGGTGCGGAAGATCGCGGCCATGGCCTTGATGGCGGCATCGGAGCCATCCCAGGTATCGACCGGCGACAGGCAGCTGTCGCAGGAGCCGCAATTGCCGGGATGCGCCTCGCCGAAATGCGCGAGGATGGCCTTGCGGCGGCACTCGGCGGTTTCGCAGACGCCGAGTAGGGCATTGAGCTTGCTACGCTCGACCCGCTTCACCTCTTCGGGGGCGTTGCCCTCGTCGATCATGCGGCGGCGCTGGGCGACGTCGGTCATGCCGTAGCACATCCACGCCTCGGCCGGCAGGCCGTCGCGGCCGGCGCGGCCGGTCTCCTGGTAGTATGCCTCGATGGAGGACGGCAGGTCCATATGCGCGACGTAGCGGACATCGGGCTTGTCGATACCCATGCCGAAGGCCACCGTGGCGACGAGGCAGAGGGAATCCTCCTTGAGGAAGGCGTCCTGGTTGGCGCTGCGCTCATGGGAGGGCATGCCGGCATGATATGGCAGGGCGCGGATGCCCTCCTTGTTCAGCCATTCGGCGACATCCTCGACCTTCTTGCGGCTGAGGCAATAGACGATGCCGGAATTGCCCTGGTGGCGGGCGAGGAAGGCCTTCAGCTGCTGGCGGGCATTGTCGCGCTCGACGATCGAATAGGAGATGTTCGGGCGGTCGAAGCTGGTGGTGAAGACGCGGGCGGTGTTGAGGCCCAGGCGCTCGATGATATCGGCGCGGGTGGTCGGGTCGGCCGTGGCGGTGAGCGCGATGCGGGGAACGCCGGGGTAATCCGCGGCGAGGCCCTCCAGCTGCCGGTATTCGGGGCGGAAATCGTGGCCCCACTGGGAAACGCAATGCGCCTCGTCGATGGCAATCAGCGCGATCTTCACGCCCTGCATCATCGCCTTGAAGCCGGGGAGCACGAGGCGTTCGGGCGCGACGTAGAGCAGCTGCAGCTTGCCGTTCTTCAGGTCACGGAAGGTTTTCGCGCTTTCCTCGGAGGAGATCGACGAGTTGAGGGTCGCCGCGTTGACGCCGGCCTGGCGCAGGGCTTCCACCTGGTCGCGCATCAGGGCGATGAGCGGCGAGACGACGATGCCGACACCGTCCCGCGCGATGGCCGGGACCTGGTAGCACATCGACTTGCCGGCGCCGGTGGGGAACAGCACCACCGCGTCGCCGCCGCCGGTGACGTGGCGCACCACATCCTCCTGCTGGCCGCGGAAGGCCCGGTGGCCGAACACGGTGTGCAGGATATCGGCGGGGTCGCGGGGGGGCGTGTCGAAGAGCGACTCAAGCATGGGGCGATAGAGTCGGAAGGCAGGGGTGGGGGTCAAGGGTTTGTTAAGCTTTGACGCGCGGCATCCATGCCGATGGCCCTTCTCCAGACGGTCGGCCTAGGCGCTCGTCAGGGCGTCGATGGCCTTCTGGACGCGGCGGGCGCGGGTGTCGGCGGCCTTGGCGCCTTCGATGGCCGTGACGTGAGCCTTGCGGTGGCTGGGCGCCAGTCTGTCCCAGGCGGCCTGCGCTGCGGGACTGGAGGCGAGGGCAGTCCTGAGGTCTTCCGGCGGCTCGACGAGGCGCGGCTTGTCGTCGAGGCTCAGTTCGACCTCATGGGTTTCGCCGCCCTTCACCCCGGTTATGCCGCGGATTTCGGCGCTGACACCAATCAGCAGCAGGCCGGCCATGGTGGCGATCTTGCTCTGCCAAGCGTGGCCGGCGAGCGTCACCCTGACCAGCGGGTTCTTGCCACCCTCGAGGGCGTCCCTGACCTCGGGTGGCACGAGGATGCCGGTATTGTTGCCCATCTGGTGAATGATGGCGGTGAACTTCATGCGGCATCTCCAAGGGTCGCGAGGTGGGCGGCGAGCTTGTCGTAGCTTTCGAGCGTGCCTTCGCGGAAGCCGCGGCGAGCGACGGCATCGCGGTTCTCGGTCGTCTCGAAGTGGGCCTCGAGGGTGAGGCGGGTGCGGCCACCGGGCAATTCGGCGAAACTGAGCACCTGGAGGAAGCTCGGCGGCGGGTTGTCGCCGAACGCCTCGCCGGATGCCGGGGCGTTGCGATAGGCGATGCGCTCGGGCGGGACGATCGCGACGAAGAAGCTGTCGATGGGGAAATCCTGGCCATCGGGCGAGCGCATGACGTGGTGCCAGTGGCCGCCCTCGCGAAAATCCATCTCGACGACCGGGTTGGTGAAGCCTTTCGGGCCCCACCAGCGGCTGAGGTGGTAGGGGTCGGCGAACATTTTCCAAACGAGGTCGCGCGGGGCGTCGAACTCGCGCTCGATCTCGAGGCGGCGATCATCCGGGACGAGGGCGAGTTCGGGGAGCATCGGTCAGGCTTTCACGAGGTCGGCGAGGATGGCGTCGATGACGGCGAAGCCATGCACCATGCCCGTTTCCATGCCGGAGGCAACCATGCCGTCGCGATCCTCGAAGCTGTCGAAGTTCGAGACGGAGCGGTAGTGGGTCTTGCCGTCCGCCTCCTCGAAGGTGTGGGTTTCGAGCAGGGTCTTGCCGAAGAACATGTTCTCCATGCCGAAGGTCCAGGCGAACTTTGCCGGCTCGTCCACCTCGCGGTACTCGCCGATGAAGATATAGACGTTGCCGTCGGGGTCGTGGCTCTCGATGCGCCATTTGCCGCCGGGGCGGACGTCGAAGGCGGTGATGACGTTGCGCTGTCCCTCGGTGCCCCACCAGCGGGCGACGTGCTCGGGCTCGGTCATGACGCGCCAGACGAGGGCGCGCGGGGCGTGGAAGGTGCGGGTGGAGACGACGATCGCCTCGTCGGCGGGGGTCTCGATCTTCAGGTCGGGCAGTGGCATCTGGTCCTCCATCAAGTGGTTCACGTAGTGGGCGAGGCGATCGAGGTTCTCGTGCCAGAACCGCCAGTAGGTGACGAACCAGTGCCGTGGCTGTCCGGACATGGCTTCGCCGGTGACCTTCCGGATGGGCCGGAAGGCGATGATCCTTGCTCCAAGCATCTTTCGCGGTGGTGCCGGCGGCTAGTTCTTCGTGCCGCCGGGGTCCCCCTTCTGCAGTTCGGCCAGGTAGTCTTCCAGGCGGTCGAGGCTCTGCTCCCAGAAGCGGCGATACTCCCCGACCCAGTCGGCGACTTCCGCCATCGGGGCCGCCTCGAGCTTGCAGGGGCGCCACTGGGCCTCCCTGCCCCGCGTGATCAACCCGGCATGCTCCAGCACCTTGAGGTGCTTGCTGACCGCGGCCAGCGACATGTCATAGGGCTCGGCGAGCTCACCGACGGTGGCTTCGCCGCGCGCCAGCTGCGCGAGGATGCCGCGGCGGGTGGGGTCGGCGAGGGCCGAGAGCGTGGTGGACAGGCGGTCGGTCATCTTCGGCTCAGGCGGCGATGCGGGCGGCGGCACCCGAGAAGAAGCGGACCAGCTCGGGGGCGATGGCCTCGGCCTTCACCTCGTGGGTCTGGCCGGGAAGGATGACGTGGCCGGCGCCCGGGATGGTGTCGGCGCAGAGCTTCGTGCTGTCGATGATGACCGGAAACGTCTTGTCGCCGTTGATGGCGAGGGTGGGCACGGCGATGCGGCGCATGCGCTCGATGGGCGGGTTGAAGCCGTTCACCGCTTCCATGTCGAAGGGCAGGCTCGGCGCCTGCGGGGTGAGCTGCTTCCACATCTTCGAGAACTTCATCGGGAGCAGGAAGATGGACGGCATGCCGATCAGCTTGGTCATGAAGTAGGCGACTGCGTCGCCATTCTTGCCGTCGGCAACAAGTTGCTGGACTTCGGCTTCGAAGTTCTGCGGCACTTTGCGGGCCTTGGGGCCGACCATGTAGGGCGGCTCGTAGAAGGCGAGGTGTCTGATCGGCAGGCCGGCTGCCGCGGCTTCGATGGCGAGGCAGGCGCCGGACGAGAAGCCGATTATGGAGGCCGAGCCGCCGGCCTCGGCGATCAGTGCGCTGAGGTCCTCGAGTTCGCGCTCGATGCTGTAGTCGGTCGAGGGACCGGAGTCGCCGCGGGCCCGGCGGTCGTAATGATAGACGCGGAAATGCTTGCCCAGTTCGGCGGCGAGCTTGTTGGTCGGGCCGAAATGGCGGCCGCAGAGCGCGCCTTCGACGAGGATGACCGGCTCACCGGCGCCATAGACATCGTAGGCGATGCGGGTGCCGTCGCGGGAGGTGATGGTGTGCATGATGGCGATCCTCAATTCAACCAGCCAGTTGATAACATACTGGTTGAATATAGAGGACGAGGATGCCTGTCAACCGGCTGGTTGAATAACAACCAACGGTTGGTTGAATAACTACCGCGCTAGAATAGGAGGTCGTCGAGGCTGGCTTCTTCAGGCTCGGGTTCGGCGGCGGCCGGGGGCGCGCCGGCGAAGGCGTCGTGGATGCGGCGCTCCATGTCCATGGTGTAGCGCTTGCGCAGGGCGGCAAGGGTATCGGCGGGGGCGTCGCCATCGCCGGCAAGCGCGGTGACCTCGAACTCGACGTCGCTGAGGGCTTCGCAGATGGAGTCGTACTGGCCGAAATCCTGCATCGCCTGGGTGAGGCGGCGGGTAATGGTGGGGCCGTCCTGGTCGAGGGCGTGCATGGCGGCGGCCATGCGGGTGCCGATGCCCGCGAGCAGGTCGAGGCCGCTGGTCGCCTCGGCCTCCATGGCCCCGACACGGTGGGCGGCCACTTCGCCGGTCGCGGCGGTAAAGGCGGCGGCAACCGAGGCGGCGTCGGTGAGGCGCTCGGCGGCCGAGTGGGCCGAGACGACGGTTTCACCGGTGAGGGTGCGAAGCTGGGTGGAGATGACGTCGAGCGCCCGGCCACGTGGCCCGAGCTGCGCGCATTTCACGGCCGCGTTCAGCGAGACGAGGCGCATCTCGTACTCGACATCCTGCACCGCTTCGACATGACCGAGCAGCACGCGGACCGTTTCGGCGACGGCATTCGCCACCCGGTCGAGCTTTTCGCGCTCGGCCTCGTAGGTGCGAAGGATCACCACCGCCTTCTGCAGGGCCGACTGCAGCGAGGCGAGGCCGGAGTTGGCCCCCGCCCCGTGCGCCGTGCGAACCTGCGCGAGGGCGCGGGTGGCCTCGCGGGCCAGATCGCCCAGGGCTGCTTCGCCCGAGGCCATTTCGGCCGAAAGCGATTCGCGCGCCGAGACGAGTTGCAGGCGCTGCAGCTCGGCGATGGCGGGAACCACGGCCGGGTCACCCTGGGCCAGGTCGCGCAGGGCGGCTTCGACGTGCTCGACGCGCTGCCGGGTCGCGTCCCCGACCTGCAGGGCCATGACGGCGGTGCCGACGCGGGCTTCGATGTCGCGCGAGGTGCGGCCGGTATCGCTGCTGATCTCGATCGAGCGCTGGCGCTGCGCCGTGACATCGGCGAGGCCGGTCTCGAGCGCGTCGGCGAGGGTGGCCAGCGTGGCGCGGTGGGTCGTCTCGAAGGTGCCGCGCGCATCGGCGGCATCGCGCACGGCCGCGGCGAGTTGCTGGTAGGTGCGGGCGAACTCGGCGATGGTGGTGGCCGCCCGGTCGGACAGCTTGGCGATATCGGTAGTGAAGACCTCGAAGTCGTCGGTGTCGGTGACGATGCCGGCGGCGGTGACGCGGGCGTTGATGGCGACGATCGACATCATCTTCACCTGCCGGCGGAGGTCGTCGATGGGGTGGCCGGCGGAGGCCACCACCTGCACGAGGCGGGCGACGTCGCCCTGCTCGGTGGCGAGCGCATCGGCGATGGCGCGGGCCCGGCGGCCGACGAGGGCCAGGCGGTCGGTCGCGGCAGCGAGTTCGGGGCTCTGCAGTTCGGCCGGCAGCGCCTCGAAGGTGGCGGTGAGGCGCGACAGGATGCCGGCGCACTCGGCCAGCTTGTCGCCGGCCGAAACGAAGGCGTCGTCGATGGCGTCACGCGGGCCGGCGAGGCCCTCTGCCGCGGCGAGGAGGCGCGCCGGCGTCGGGTCGGTCGGCTGGTGCTGGGCCGTGGCACTCATCGCGCCCGGCTCGCATAGGCGGTGATTTCGGTGGCAACGCGTTTCAGCGGCAGGATGCGGCTTGCCGCACCGAGGGCGATCGCTTCCTTGGGCATGCCGAAGACGACGGAACTCGCCTCGTCCTGGGCGACGGTGAGGCTGCCGGCCTCGAACATTTCGAGCAGGCCGCGGGCGCCGTCGTCACCCATGCCGGTAAGCAGGATGCCCATGGCGTTGCGGCCGGCGTTCTGCGCGGCGGAGCGGAACAGCACGTCGACCGACGGGCGGTGCCGCGACACATGCGGCCCGTCGACGACCTTCACGGTGTAGCGGCTGCCGGTGCGGAGCAGCGCCATGTGGAAATTGCCGGGCGCGATCAGCACGCGGCCCTGCTGCACCACGTCGCCATCCTCGGCTTCCTTCACCTGCATGTGGCAAAGCGTGTCGAGCCGGCGGGCGAAGGCAAGCGTGAAACGCTCGGGCATGTGCTGCACGATGACGATGCCGGGCGAGTGGGCCGGAAGCTGCTCCAGCACCTCGCGCAGCGCCTCGGTGCCGCCGGTGGACGCGCCGATGCAGATGATCGGTTCGGTCACCGGCAGCGTCGCGGCGGCCGCGGCGGCGCGCGAGGCGCTGCGCTGCGGAATTATCGCATCGGCGGTGAGCTTCTTTTCGACGGTGAACTCAACGACCTGGCGGCTGCGGCCCTTCATCTTGGCATGGGCGGCGCCCTTGGCGGCATCGCAGATGCGCATCGAGGAGTCCTGCAGCCACTGCGCGGTGTCGATGCGCGGCTTGGTCACCACGTCGACGGCACCGGCCTCCAGCGCCTCCATCATCTTGTCGCTACCCGTTTCGGTGAGCGAGGAGCAGACGACGACGGGGATGGGGCGCTGCGACATGATCTTGCGCAGGAAGGTCAGCCCATCCATGCGCGGCATTTCGAGATCGAGGAAGATCACGTCCGGCACTTCGTGGCGGATGCGCTCGACGGCGATATAGGGGTCGGCGGCCGTGCCCATCACCTCGAGGTCGGGGTCGGAGGAGATGATGTCCGACAGCGTGGTGCGGACGGAGGCGGAGTCATCGACGATGAGCACGCGGATCTTGCGGTGGGGGTCGACGGCCTCGGCGCTCATCAGGCTCTACTCACAACTTCATGAAGACGGCAGGCGCGACCTGGCGGACGGAAAGGCTGGTGCCGATCATCGACTCCGAGTGCCCGAGCACGAGGTAGCCACCCGGCCGCAGGTGATCGATCAGCCGGCCGACCACCGTCTCCTGGTCGGCTTTTTCGAAGTAGATCAGAACGTTCCTAAGAAAGATTACATCGACGTCGCGATCGAACGGATATGTGGTGTCCATCAGGTTGAGGTGCTGGAACTGCACGTGGCGGCGGATCTCCGGGGCCATGCGCACCTCGCGCCGCAGCCCGGGCTTGCGGGCGTGCAGGACGTAGCGCTCCTGCATCCTGGGCGGCACCGGGGCGATCAACTCGGCGGAGTAGACAGCGCGCTGGCCCTGCTCCAGCACCTGGGTCGAGATGTCGGTGCCGAGGATGGCGAAGCGGAAGTCGCGCCGCGCCGTCACCAGGTCATGCAGCACCATGGCAAGCGTGTAGGCTTCGGCGCCGGTCGATGCGGCAGCGCTCCAGAACTTCAGTAGCGGGTTGCGCTCGCTGCGCTGCTTGATGAGGTTCGGCACCATGTGCGAGGCGAGGAAATCGAAATGCTCGGGCTCGCGGAAGAAGTCGGTCTTGTTGGTGGTGACGGCGTTGATCAGGTAGGTCAGCTCGTGGTCGAGCCCGCCCTGCTTGAACAGCATGCTGCAATAGTCGGCAAACGTCGGAATGCCGAGCACCCGCATGCGCTTGCGCAGCCGCCCCTCGACCATGAGCCGCTTGCCGGGCGGCATCTTGATGCCGGCTTCGGATTCCACGAGCCGCGCGATGCGGCCGAAATCGATGGCGCTGAGGTGATCGTCAAAGTCTTCGCCGTAGGGGACGGCGGCTGCCCTGGTACTCAAGACTATACTACTCCGGGGCGGTTGATCAGGCAGCGCTCGCCAGCGACCGCTCGTTCTGCGTCAGCAGGCGGTCGAGGTCGAGCACGGTGACGAAGGCGCCGTTGCGCCGGCCGATGCCGGCGACGACGTGCTCGCGCCAGGCACCGGTGACATTGGGCGGCGGGTCGAGCGTGTCGCTGTCGAGCACGGTGACCTCGTAGACGCGGTCGGTGCGCAGCCCCACGGTCAGGGTGCGGCTCGGGGTGACAAGCTTCAGCACGACGATGCGGGTGTTCTGCGTGTCGGCCGCGGCAGCGAGGCCGAGCGTCAGCCGCAGGTCGAGCACCGGGATGCCCTCGCCACGTACGTCGGTCATGCCGAGCAGGTTGGCCGGGGCCTGCGGCAGACGGGCGATCGGCTGCACGTCGAGGATTTCCTGCACCACCGCGATCGGGGCGGCGAACAGTTCGCCGTCCAGTCCCAGGGTGACGTATTGCGCCTTTTCGGCCATGCTATCCTCCGTCAGGCGGCGCTGCGGCGGGAAAACTCGCTGTCGAGTTCATCCTGCGCATCGTCAAGTTCGAGTTCGAAGCCGCCGTCCCGTGCGGACCGTGCGGGCTTCATGTGGGGTGCCTTGGCCGTCAGCTCGGCGCGGAGGCTCTGTCGCTTCGCAGCGGATCGCCGCGCGGTGGCTTCGGGTGCGGCAGCGGCAGTCGCTGCCTCGATGCGGAAGTAGCTGATGGCGCTCTGAAGCTGCTCGGCCTGGCTCGCCAGTTCCTCGGAGGTCGCCGACATTTCCTCGGCGGCAGCGGTGTTCTGCTGGGTCACCTTGTCGAGCTGCTGGATAGCGGTGTTGATCTGCGAAGCACCGGTGTTCTGCTCACGCGCACCGGCCGAGATCTCCTCGACCAGTTCGGCCGTGCGCTGGATATCCGGCACGAGCTTGGCGAGCATGGCGCCCGCCGATTGGGCGGTCTCCACCGTGTTGTCGCTCAGCGTCGAGATTTCGGCGGCGGCGGCCTGGCTCCGTTCGGCGAGCTTGCGGACCTCCGAGGCGACCACGGCGAAACCGCGGCCGTGCTCGCCGGCCCGGGCTGCTTCCACCGCGGCGTTCAGCGCTAGGAGGTCGGTCTGGCGGGCGATTTCCTGCACGACCATGATCTTCCTGGCGATAGTCTGCATGGCGGCGACCGCATCGTTGACGGCGGCGCCCGAAGCGATGGCATCGGCGGCGGACTGGCGGGCGATCTTCTCGGTCTGGCCGGCATTGTCGGCGGACTGCTTGACGGTCGCGGTCATCTGTTCCATCGACGCGGAAGCTTCCTCGGTCGAGGAGGCCTGCTCGACGGCGCCCTGGCTCAGTTGATCTGCCGTGGCCGACAGCTGGTGGCTGCCAGCGGCGACATTGTTGGCGGCGGTCGTGGCGTCGCCGATGACTTCCCGCAGCCTCTCGACCATGCGTGCCAGGGCATTGCCCAGCACATCCTGGTCCGACTGGACGTCCGGAACGGTCGTCAGGTCGCCCCCGGCAATCCTGTCGGCAACCGAAGCCGAAATGCGCAGGTTGCGCAGCATCCGCAGCATCGAGTGGCCCAGCACGTCCTTGTCGGACAGCGGCTTCGGTTCGATGCTCAGATCGCCGGCGGCGATCCTGTCCGCATCGGCCGCGATGGCATGCAGGTTCCCGGTCATCGTGTTGAGGCTATCAACCAGATCCTTGATTTCGTCGCGGGAGCGGACGTCTGCCTTGGCGGTGACGTCGCCGATGGCTACCGCGTTGGCCAATGCCACCGCCTGGTCGAGGTTGCGCCTGATGGCACGGGTCACCAGGGTGACCATGGTGATCGATCCGGCCACGGCCAGCACGGTCACAGCGATGATTGCCAGCGTCAGCATCCCAAACAGGGCGCTGCTGTCGCTGCGCAGGTCGTTGGCTGCCTTCAGCTGGTAGGAGGTCAGTTCGCTGATGGCGCCCGAGGTCGGGTCGATGGCGGGATACAGCTGCGTCGCAGCGAACCGATCGAGGGCCTGCAGATCGCGGCTCCCGAGGATACCCTCGAGGACGGCGACGCTGGCGTCCGACGCCTTCATCAATCCCTGCGCGCCCTCGACCAGTGCCTTTTCGTCGTCGGTCATGAAGGTGTTCAGGTAGGCGCCCCAGTTGTCGGCGATGACCTCCTTGGCGACCGAGACGCTGGTCTCGGCCTCATCCCAGGTCAGCGCCCCGCTGCGCAGCTTGTGGGTCGTGTCGACGATGTTCACCGCGTAGGCATCCGCCACCAGCTTCAACTGCTGAAGCGGAACGACGCGGTCGTCGTTGATCGACATCATGTCGGCCGCCATGCGGCTCATGCCGAAATAGCCCATGCCACCGACCAGCAGGGCGATGCCCAGACTGGAGATGAGCTGGATCAGCGTGATCTTGCCGCCGATGGTGCTGAAGAAGGCGTGACGGTTCGCAGGGGTCGACATGATGTTGGGTCGCACTTTCTGGGGTTTTCTGACGGCATTTCCGCCGGAGTTCGGTTCAGGTGTCAGGCGGCGCCGCGGCGGGAGAACTCGGCGTCGAGTTCGTCCTGCTGTGGGTCGAGGTCGAGGTCGAAGCCGCCGCTGGCGCTGGCGGCCCGCTTCGGAGCCGGCTTGCGCAGCGGCTTGAGGTGCGGCGACTTGGCCATCAGCTCTTCGCGGATCTTCGCGGACTTGCCCTTGACCGGGGCGTGGTCGTTGGCCGGTGCGTAAGCCTGCTGGCAGGCATCGATGCGGAAGAAGCTGATTGCCGACTGCAGCTGTTCGGCCTGGCTGGCCAGCTCCTCGGAGGTCGCCGACATTTCCTCGGCGGCCGAGGTGTTCTGCTGGGTGACCTTGTCGAGCTGCTGGATGGCCGTGTTGATCTGCGAGGCGCCGGCATTCTGCTCACGTGAGCCGGCCGAGATTTCCTCGACCAGTTCGGCGGTCCGCTGGATGTCGGGCACCAGTTTCATCAGCATGTCGCCGGCCGAGCGGGCGGCCTTGACGGTGTTGCTCGACAGGGTCGAGATTTCGGCCGCCGCGGCCTGGCTGCGCTCGGCGAGCTTTCTCACTTCCGAAGCCACCACGGCAAAGCCACGGCCGTGCTCGCCGGCCCGGGCTGCTTCCACTGCGGCGTTGAGGGCCAGCAGGTCGGTCTGGCGGGCGATCTCCTGCACCACCATGATCTTTTCGGCGATGGTCTGCATGGCGTTGACGGCGTTGCCCACCGCTTCACCCGAGGCTGTCGCGTCGGCAGCGGACTGGCGGGCGATCTTCTCGGTCTGGGCGGCGTTGTCGGCCGACTGCTTGATGGTCGCAGTCATCTCTTCCATCGAGGCCGATGCCTCTTCGGTCGAGGAGGCCTGCTCGGTGGAGCCCTGGCTCAGCTGTTCGGCGGTGGCCGAGAGTTCCTGAGACCCGGAGGCGACGTTGCGGGCGGCGGAGGTGACTTCGCCCACCACTTCACGCAGCTTGGCGGTCATGGTGTTGAGCGTCTTCAACAGATCGCCGACTTCGTCGTCGGAGCGGACTTCGCTGCTGGCGCTGAGATTGCCGCCGGCCACTTCCGTGGCCAGCTTCACGGCACCCGATACGGCACGGGTCAGGGAGATGACGATCCAGGAGGCGGCAACCAGCGCGATCAGCACCGAACCGGCGAGGAGGCCCAGGAGGATCATGCGGGTCTGCTCATAAAGAGCGTTGGCAGTGACGAGGGTGTCGGCCATGGCGACATCGTTTGCCGCTACAATGCCTTCAACAAGCTCCCCGAGCTGGATACGGAGCGGGCCGGCAGTGGTGTTGTTCATCTCGACGGCGTGGAACTGCGACCGCTGCAGCGACATGGCGTTGCCTTCATCCATGGCAACGACAAGCGCGGTGAAATCCGTGCGCAGTTGCTCGGCGACGGCAGCGTCGCTGGACGGCAGCATCCGGAGCAGGCGGTCGAGCGTCGGCTGCAGCGCTGCAGAGCTCGCCTGGAAATCGGCGTGCCATTGATCCTGCTTGGCCGGATTGGATTCGGCGAGCAAGATGTTGCGGTGCTGGCGGAACACATCGCTGGCGTTGAGCATCAGGTCGCTCGCAGCCTGGTAGACGGAGGCCATGCTGGCGTCGCCCGCGGCGATTCGAGTGGCCAGGGAGGCGCGCAGCCCGCCCAGCGATTCCTCGATGGAGGTGATGGCGGCACTGCCCTTGCTTGTCGTGATGCCGAAAGCAGCCGCGCCGGTCTTCTTCATGGCCTCCGCCTGGACGCCGGAGACGGCCTCGCGGTAAGTGCCGAGCTTGTCGACAATCGTCTGCATGTCGGTGTTGAGCTGCGGAACGCCGAACTTGCCAACCAGATCGGTAGCGCGGGTAGCAATGTCGGCGAGCGCCTCATCCATTCCGGCCTTGATCTCGACCAGCGCATCCTGATCAGTTTCGATGATCATGTTGCGCGAGTTGCTGGCGACGACGAGAAGATCCGCCTGGATATCCTTGACGGCGAGCGAGCGCTCCACCGGGCCGTTCACGATGCGGGCGAGTTCGTCGTTGATGGTGCCCAGGCCCTGGATAGCCATGAACATGCTCACGCCTGAGAGAGCGACAACGGTTGTGAACACCGCTGCCAGTTTGGTCTTGATGGTCAGTCTCACGACGCGATCCTTTCGTCTGGGGCAGACACTTGGCCGCTTCTGCGACCCTGAGTTTCGAAAATCCGATTGAGATCGGGGATGATGATGAAGGTGCCCTGGCGCTTGCCGATGCCGCGCACGTAGTCGGACCGCCAGCGCATGCCGACGCGCGGCGCTTCCTCGATGGCGGTGGGCTCGATGTCGGTAACGTCGTAGACCTTGTCGGCGAGGATGCCGACGACGGTCGGCTCGCTGTCGATCTCGGTCTCGATGACGACGATGCGGGTATCCTTGTCGGGCTCGGTGTGCGGCATGCCGAACGCCACCTTGAGGTCGGCGAGCGGCACGACGCGGCCACGCACATTGATCAGGCCGGTGGCGAAAGCCGAGGCGTTCGGCACCTCGGTGACCGGCACCAGATCGAGGATTTCACGCACGCTGCCGGCTTCGATGGCGAACAGCTCGTCGTCGAGGCGGAGGGTCAGGGCGCGCATCGGTGTGGTCGGCTTCATGCCGCCCTCCCCAGTTGCTGTGCGAGTTGCTGCTCGTGCGCCTGCCCGTAGGAAACGAGGTGCGCGGTATCGAGGATGAGGGCCACGGCGCCGTCGCCGAGGATGGTGGCGCCCGAGAAGGTGTCGAGGCCGGAGTGCAGCTTGCTCAGTTGCTTGATGACGGTCTGGGTGTTGCCGATGATCTGGTCGACCACCAGCCCCACCCTGCCCTCGCCCGACGAGACGATGACCACCTTCTGGTGACCGTCGGGCTCGCCGGTGGTGCCGAACACCTCGCGGAGGCGGAGGAACGGCACCAACTGATCGCGGATGCTGAGGAACGAGCGGCCGCGCGAGGCGGTATCGGCGGCGGGCGGCAGCTCGACACACTCCTCGACCGCCGAGAGCGGTATCGAGTAGCGGCCGTTGCCGACGCGGATCAGCATGCCCTCGATGATGGCGAGGGTGAGCGGCAGGCGCAGCGTCGCGGTCGTCCCCTGGCCGGGAACCGTCGAGAGCTCGATCTTGCCGCGCAGGCCGTCGATGGTGCGCTTCACCACATCCATGCCGACGCCGCGGCCCGAAAGCGAGGTCACTTCCTTGGCCGTCGAGAAGCCGGGGGCGAAGATCAGCTGGAACAGTTCCTGGTCGGTGAGGCGCTGGTCCGCAGTGATGATCCCCTGCTCCTCGGCCTTCTGGCGGATGCGGGCGGGGTCGAGGCCGGCGCCGTCGTCGGAGACCGAGATGGCGACTTCGGCGCCAGCGTAGACGGCAGAGAGGCGGACAGTGCCCTTGACCGGCTTGCCGGACTTCAGCCGGGCCGCCTCGCCCTCGAGGCCGTGGTCGACGGCGTTGCGGATAAGGTGGACCAGCGGGTCGGCGAGGCGCTCGATCATGGTCTTGTCGAGTTCGGTGTCTTCGCCGGTGGTGATGAACTCGATCTGCTTGCCGAGGTCGCGGCTGAGGTCGTGGACAAGGCGGCGGAAACGGGAGAAGAGCGAGCCGATCGGCACCATGCGGATGCCCATCGTGGTATCGCGGAGGCCCGAGCTGAGGCGCTCGAGTTCCTCGGCGACGGTCTTGAGGTTGGCATCGGAGCTCTGCGCCGCCATCTGCGACAGGCGGGCCTGGGCAATGACCAGTTCGCCGACGCGATCCATCAGCTCATCGAGCCGTTCGGCCGGGACGCGCAGCGAGGTGGCGGCTGCGGCCGCCGCACGATCGGCCCGCTCGGTGTCGGCTTCGCGGACCGGCGCGGCCTCGGCGACGGGAGCGATGGCTGGTGCTGCCTCGGGTTCGTCGATTGCGGCGGCCGGCGCTTCGAGGGCCGGCGGTGCATCGAGCAGCGGCTCGATCGACAGGTCCATCCCGTCCTTGAGGAACAGGAAGACGTCGTCGAGGGCGGCGGTCGGATCAGGGTGGGTCAGGTCGACCTGCCAGCCGAGGTAGCAGCCCTCGAGGTCGATCGTGTCGAGGGTGGGCACCGCATCGGTCAGCGCCGTGATCTCGCACGGCCCGAGGTCAGCGATCTCGCCGAGCAGCAGCACCGGGTTGGTGCCGTAGAGCAGCGCGTCGGAAGGCAGGTGGAAACGGATGCGCCAGCGCGTTGCAGCGAGACCGACCGGCGCTTCGACGGGGGCGACCTGCGCCACTGCAATCGGGGCTACGACGGCCTGATCGGGCTCTACCAGCTTTCGCAGGGCAGCTAGGATCGGCTCGCCCAGTTCCACCGCACTCTCGGCGTCCTCGATCAGCGCGTGGACATGATCCTTGGCGTCGAGGGCGATGGCGACCAGCTCGGGCGTAACCGGCGACAGCCCCTTGCGAACGCGGTCGAAAGCGGTCTCGAACTCGTGCACGAAGGCGGCAACGTCGGTGAAGCCGAACATCGCGCCGGAGCCCTTGATGGTATGGAGCGCGCGGAAGACGGAGTTGACCAGGTCGGTATCGGCCGGGTTCTGCTCGAGGTCGAGCAGGCCCTGCTCCAGCTGCTCGAGCAGCTCGCGCGCCTCCTGGCGGAAGGTGTCGGCGGGATCGGAACTCATGCGCCCGTCACCTTCTTGATTACGGCCAGCAGCTGGTCCTGCTTGAACGGCTTGACGATCCAGCCGGTGGCGCCGGACTCGCGGGCCTCGCGCTTCAGCTCGTCGTCGGATTCGGTGGTCAGCAGGATCACCGGGATGCCCTTGCCTGCGGGGTGCTGGCGGAACTTCCTGAGGAACTCGAGGCCATTCATCACCGGCATGTTGAGGTCGGTGATGACCGCATGCACCGTGTTGGTGGTCGCCTTGGCGAGGCCCTCGGCGCCATCGCCGGCCTCCAGCACGGTGAGCCCGGCGCTCTTGAGGGTCATGGCGACCATCTGGCGGATCGAAGCGCTGTCGTCGATGGTGAGGATGGTCTTGGTCATGCGGCGGCCTTGATGATTGTCCATGTCGAGGTTTCGGGCACGAGCGGCGTTCCGTCGGTGGCCAGGAGGCCCAGCGTCGACAGGGTTGTGGCGAGCGCGCCGGACGCCGGGGCGAAGAGGCTCAGTGACTTGCCTTCCGCATTGGCGGTCTTCTGCGCTGCGAGGAGCAACTGGATCGCCGAAGCGTCGGCGCTCTCGACCAGGCTGGTATCGAGAGCCACCGAATCGTTGGCCTCGAGCGCCGCCATGATGTCGGACTTCAGCTTCTCGATGCCGCGCAAGCCGAGCTCGCCCGACAGTTCAAGAGAAAATGACTCGTTCACCGGGTGCCCGCCTTTTCGATCAGCCTGAATTAAAATGGACTTGCGCACTTACTTTTGCCTCGTGCCACGGCGTGCGCACACAGCTGCGCCCCCGCCGCTGTGTGGCTTCAACTATCCCGCGTCCACTCGGAAATGCTGTCTGCCCAGACGAGGACATCATCGGGGATACTTGTTAAAAATAGCTTACGACTGATAATTGAATTCAAATTGTACAAACAACATTACCGACTAATCATCGGTAGCACCGCGCCGGTGACTCAACGACCGCAGTGAATCAGAGATGGAAAACTATTGGTTACACATGAATCCTGCCGACGCTCTACTTTCAATGGAGCGCGGTGATTCACCGGTGTGGCGAGTGGCTATACTTATTGCCGACACAGGACTGCAAAGCGGAGTTCGGGGACTGCTTGGTCGCAACGGCAAGCCGCGCTCGACTCGTGCCCCCGGATGGAGTCTCGATCGAGCAATAATTCTGACAGTAAGGTTTAAGCCGTGAGGCGTTCCGTCGCAGGGGCGGGCACGAACAGCGCGGAGATTTCCGGCCAGCGCGCCTCGAAGGCGGTGACGCAAGCGGGGTCGAAGTGACTGCCCGCCAGCCGGACGATCTCGCGATACGCGTCGTCGATGGCCCAGGCCTGCTTGTACGGCCGCACCGAGCAGAGGGCGTCGAACACGTCTGCTACGGCGACGACCCGCGCCTCGACGGGAATGTCGAGGCCGGAAAGGCGATCGGGATAGCCGGTGCCGTCCCACTTCTCGTGATGCGACTGGGCAATAAGTTCAGCAGTGCGAATGATCTCGGACGAGCCGTTCTCGAGGATACGGGCACCGATCAAGACATGCCGGCGCATGGCGACGAGTTCATCCGGTGTCAGCTTGCCGGGCTTCGACAGGACGGCGTCGGCGATGCCGATCTTCCCGATATCGTGCAGCGGCGCCGCCAGGTAGACCACGCGGCAGCGTTCGGGCTCGAGGCCTATGCCTTCGGCGATGATCCGCGAGATCTGGGCGACGCGCGACACATGCTCGCCGGTGTCGCCGTCGCGGTATTCGATGGCGCGGGCGAGACGCCAGATGATCTCCTCCTCGCGCGCCACGAGGTCCCGGGTGGCGATCTCGACCTCGCGGGCGAGCCACTGGGCGCGGTCGGCCAGTTCGCACTGGGCCTGGCGCAGCGCCAGCAGGTTGCGGACCCGCGCCTGCAGTTCGATGACGTCGAAAGGCTTCTGGATGAAGTCGGTGGCCCCGGCGGCGACGGCGCTGACGCGCAGGGGCGGATCATCGACCGAGGTTATCATGATGATCGGCACGAGGCGGTAGTCTTCGCGCGCCCGCAGCCGATGGGTCAGTTCGACGCCGTCCATGCCGGGCATGATGTTGTCGACGAGCACGACGTCGAACTGCACCTCGGCGGCGCGGCGGAGTGCCTCGACCGGATCCAGGATGCACTCGATGCCGGTGAAGCCCAGCTCGCCCACCACCTCGCGCAGGAACGCAAGGCTCGATCGACTGTCGTCGACTATAAGAATCCGCACAGCTGCCCCCAGCGCCCGATTTAAATCACACTAGGAGCGGAAATCTTAACAAGCCTGCAGGCCTGGGCAGCAAACTATACAACAGGGCAATTGCCTCGACAGACAGCGCTACCCTGCATTACTCGACGAACACCTTCACCACATCGGACCGCCCGCCAGCATCGACCACCGACAGGGTGACGTAGCCGGGACCGTCGGGCGTCCAGCTGGCCTGGCGGGCAAATGCCGAGCGGCCGAAGGGGGCGCCATTGGCGAAGAAGGTGAACGGGGGCACGCCGTTGCGGATCTTGATGCTGAGCGGCATGGCGGCGCCCGAAGCGAAACCGAGGTCGACATCGACGCCATCGGCCGGGAAGGCGATCACCGGGGCGGCGTCGCGCGCCACCATCTGCAGGTCGGGATGGCGGAAGCGCTTCAACGGCTGCGGCAGGTCGGCATTGCTACCGAACAGCGTGCCGTTGGGCGCGCCGGGCAACTTCGCGGTGCGGCGGCCGAGGCGGTCGAAGCTTTCGAACAGGATGGGCGCAGCGGCGGTGATGCCGGCAATGCCCGGCACCGGCGCGCCGTCCGGGCGGCCGACCCAGACGCCCACCACCGTCCGGCCGTCATAGCCGATGGCCCAGGCGTCGCGGTAGCCGTAGGAGGTGCCGGTCTTGAACGCGATGCGGCCGGCAGTGCCGTTCACCGGCGGCGGCACGTCGGAGAGGATCGAGGTGACGTACCAGGCGGCCACCGGATCGAGCACCGGCGCGGCGCTCGCGGCATCGGGCAGACGGGCGTTTACGCCGTCTTCGAGATGCACCGGCGTGCCGCCGCGGGCGATGGCGGCATAGAGCGAGACGAGGTCGCGCAGGGTGAGGCCGACGCCGCCGAGCCCGATGGCGAGGCCGGCGGGGGTATCGTCGGGCAGTTGCGGGATGGCGTGGGCGCGCTTCATCCGCTGCACCAGCCGCGGCGTGCCGACGGCATCGAGTGTGATGACGGCCGGAATGTTCAGCGACTGGATGAGCGCCTGGCGCACCGTGACGGTGCCGTGGGTAGAGCCGTCGAAATTGACCGGCACCCAGTTGCCGAAGCCGGTCGGCCGATCCTCGATCAGGCTTTCCGGATGCGCGAGGCCGAGTTCGAAGGCGAGGCCGAAGATCAGCGGCTTCAGCGTCGAGCCGGGCGAGCGCACGGCCGAGGTCATGTCGACGAAGCCCGCGGCATCGTTCTTGAGGAAGCCGGCGGAGCCGACGGACGCGAGGACATCGCCGGTCTCCTGGTCGGCCACCAGCACGGCGACGGAGACGTTGGGACCGAGCTTGGTGGCGCGGGTGGAGGCCAGGTGCTCGAGCGCCGCCTGCAGGCGTCCGTCGATCGGCAGTTCGATGACGCGGTCGTCCGGATGCGCCTTGACCGCCGCTTCGGCGAGGTGGGCGGCGAGCATAGGGAATTCCTGGCGCGCCTTCGGCACCGGCTCGCCCTTCGCCACCTCGGCCTCCTCGGCCGAAATGACCCCGGCGACCAGCATGCGGTCGAGCACGTTGTTGCGGCTTGCGAGCGCGGCGGCGGGGTCGCGATCGGGGCGGCGGGCTTCGGGCGATTGCGGCAGGGCGACGAGCAGGGCGCTCTCGGCGATCGACAGCCGCTTCGGCTCCTTGCCGAAATAGGCGAGGCTGGCGGCGCGCACGCCCTCGATGTTGCCGCCGTAAGGCGCGAGCGTGAGGTATAGCGTGAGGATGTCGTCCTTGCCGAGCCGCTGCTCCAGTTCGGCGGCGTGCACCATCTGGCGCAGCTTGCCCCAGGCCGAGCGCGTGCCCTCGGACTGGACGAGGCGGGCGACCTGCATGGTGAGGGTGGAGCCGCCCGAAACGATGCGCCCCCCTGCCCCGGCGAACTGCAGCGCGGCGCGCGCCATCGACGACCATTCGATGCCGTGGTGTTCGCGGAACGTCCGGTCCTCGTAGGCCACCAGCATCTTGAGGTAGCGCGGATCGACGTCCGCGATGCTCACCGGCAGGCGCCAGCGCCCACCCGCGGCGGTGAAGGGGCGGAGCAGCGTGCCGCCATTGTCGACGACAAGGGTAGAGACCGGCACCGTCGCGAGGTCGGGCGTCGGCGGGAGGGTGTGGCGGAGTTCGTTGACCACCTGGTTGCCGTAGACCAGCGCGGCGGAACCACCGACCATCAGGACGAGGGCGGCAAGGCCAAGAAGTCGCGATCGGCTCGCACGCTGCATGGAAAGTCCCACTGCCGTGTCATCCCTGCGAAAGCAGGGACCCAACTTGAAACCTGCGCAGGTGGTGACGTGGGTCCCTGCTTTCGCAGGGATGACACGTCGGGGCCCGGGCAGTCGCTTCGATTACGCCGCAGGCCGGGGGGATATCCTCCGGCCTACAGTGTGGGTGATCATCACGGGCCAGCCGTGACGATCTCGATCTGGCCGGCATCGGTGTTGCCGCGCAGTTCCGGCCGGTACATGTCCTCGACCGTCGCCCCCGGCAGCACGAAGCTGCCCGGCGAGACGGCGCGGACGAGGTAGGCGGTCGTGACGCTCGGCACCGCCGCGTAGACGCGGAAGGCCGCGACATACTGGTCGGTGCGCGACTCCACGTTGGCCGGGGTATCGAGGGCGAGCCAGCCCGACAGGTCGCCGACGCCACCGGCGCCGCCGAGCAGGTTGGGGTTCTCGATCTCGAACCCGGCCGGCAGCGGATCGGCGATGACGTACTGGCCCGAGCCGAGCATCGAGGGCACCGCCGTCAGCTTGACCACGAAGCGGTCATTCTGGCGCACGGTGGCGAGATCGGCCGGCGTGCCATCGACGAGGAAGTACTCGCGGCTGATGGAGAAGCCGTCGCTGCTGGCCGCCGGCGGCGTGACCGGAATACCGGTGACGGAGACGGTCATCTCGGTCGCGGTATTGCCCTCGTTGGTGACGGTGACCGGCGAACCCTCGAGCACGACATCGTCGTAGCGACGATAGACCGTGCCTTCGAGGGCCTCGCCATCGACCGTCACCTTGCCGAGCGTCGCCGAGCGGGCGAGGGCCGAGGCGGCAACCAGCGTCCAGGCGTCTTCCTGCGTCGAGCTCCACCTGCTGGCGTCGCGGAGGTCCGCAAGCTGCTGCGTGAGGGCGGAGAGGTCGATCCCGGCCGGGCTGAACTCGGCGGCCAGCGCGAGCACCGCGGCGGTGTCACGGAGCTGGCTGCCATAGTCGGCCCGGTAGCGGTAGCGGTCGTCGGGCGTCTTCAGCCCCTCGACCGCCGCGGCGAAGGCTTCGGCGGCGCGGGTGCGATCGCCGTAGAGGGCGAGCGCGGCACCGAGCTGGGCCTTGCTGAGCGGCGAGGCGAAGTTGTCGAGCCTCGCTTCGAGATAGTAGCGCAGGTCGCCGATGGCAGCCCGGCCGGCGCGTGCCAGGTCGAGCAGGGCGTAGGCGATATCCTCGCCGCCCGAGGTGAAGTCGGAGGCGTAGGAGACCTGGTTGGAAAGGTTGTCGAGCGCCATGGTCATCGCCTGGTCCGGCACCGCGAAGCCTTCGGCGCGGGCGCGCAGCAGGAAGTCGGTGACATAGGCGTCGAGCCAGAGTTCGGAGCCCGAGAACGGCCCCCAGAGGCCGAAGCCACCGGCGGAGTTCTGCTTGCTCAGTTCGTCCGCGATGGCATCGCGGATGCGCTGGGCGAGCGTATCGTCGGTCCCGAGGCCCATCATGCGGGCCACGTCGTTGAGGTAGAGCAGCGGCAGGGCCCGGCTCGCCACCTGCTCGGCGCACCCATAGGGGTAACGGTCGAGCGACAGCAGCAGTTCGGGCACGTCGAGGCGGGCGATCGGGCCGACCGCGAAGGTCAGGGTGCCCGAGCGCGGGATCAGGCCCTCGAAGCGGCTGCCATCGAGGCTGACCGATTCTCCCGGCCCGATCGGCACCAGCACCGAGGTGGTGAGCGGGCCGGAGGCGGCGCGGACGCCGAGCACGAGGTCCTTCACCAGCGCGTTGCCGGCGGGGTCGGTGACGATGAGCTTGAGGCTCTGGTCGCCGATCGCCGTGCCGGTGAGGCTGAGATCGAGCGCCGTCCGCTCGCCGGTGGGCAGCTCGACTGTCTGCGTTGCCGCATCGGTCGAGAGGCCTTCGCCGGTGATCAGCTCCACCTTGTAGGCGCCGGGGGCGCCGGAGATGTTGTTGATCTCGACGAGGAGACGCGAGGTGTCGTTCAGGCGCAGGAAGCGCGGCGGCGTCATGGTGACCACGACCGGATCGCGCACGATGACGTCGGCCGAGGCGTGGCCGATGGCGGAGGCGGTCCAGGCGATGGCCATCAGGCGCACCGTGCCGTTGAAGTCGGGCATGTCGAAGGTGACCTCGGCGGTGCCGTCGGCGCCAACCGTGACGATGCCCGAATGCTGGGCGACGAGCACGGTGGTGGGCGGCGGCGAGCCGGTGGCGAGGCCTTCGCCGTCACCGCCCGAACGGACGGCGCCGAGAGTGCCCTGCGTGGGGTCGATCAGCGAGCCGTAGAGGTCGCGGAACTCGACGCCGAGCTGGCGCTGGCCGAAGAACCAGCCATCCGGATCGGGCACGGCGAAGTTGGTCAGGTTGAGGATGCCGAGGTCGACCGCGGCAACGGTTACGTAGGCCTGGTCGCCGGGCTGCACGTTGGCGAGCGTCACCTTGGCGGTGAACGGCGCGCGCGGGCTGGCGACGTCGGGCTTGTCGATCGACACGTCGAGCTTGAGGTCACCCGGTTCGACGTCGGCATAGGCGACGCCGAGCGCCCGCGCCGGCATGCGCTTTTCGGTCGCGTCGGCCGGCCGGTAGAGGGTGGCGGTGACATAGGCGCCCGGCCCCCACTGCTCGGTGACCGGCAGTTCGACCGAGATGCCCTCGGCCGGAACCTCGACCGAGCGCATGTCGATGATGCCGTCGTCGACCACCAGCACCAGCGCGGTGCCGGCGAACTGCGGATCGAGCTGCAGCACCGCCGTGTCGCCGGGGCGATAGGCGGGCTTGTCGAGGGCAACATCGAGCTCGTCGGGCGTGTCGGAGCCGGCTTCGGCGTAATAGTAGCCGGCGTAGAACTCGTAGGTGGACGAGGTGGCGGCATCACCGGTCGAGTTCACCTCGAGCCGGTAGCGGCCGTAGTCGACAGGCGCGCTGACCGTCACGGGGCCGGTGGCTGTGGCATCGACAGTGCCGTTGCCGACTTCGCGGGTGGTGGTGATGGCTTCCCACTTCCAGCCGCTATTGTTGCGGTACCACTGGTAGTTGGTCTCGATGCGCGACAGCGTCCATTCAAGGCCGGCCTCGGCCTTCTGCTGGCCATCGGTGCCGACGACGATGACATCGAAGGCGGCACTGGAGCCCTCGTCGAGGCCGTCGTCCTCGCTGAACGGCGGCTTCAGGCCGATCAGGTCGGTGAGCGGGGTGACCGGGCGGGTCAGGTTGCGCTGGATGGCGCGGCCGGACGTATCGACGAGCCGCACCGCGAGCGTCGCGGTGAGCGGACGGGTGGTGGCCTGCGGCTCGGGGACGATGATCTCAGCCGTTGCGTTGCCTTCGTCGTCGGTGGTGCCGACGCTGCCGAGCGGCTGGTAGTCGGTGGTGAAGGTATCGTCCTCGCGGCCGAAGACGTAGCCGGGGAAGCCGGCGAGGGTCGGCACGGCGCGGACGATCGAGTCCGCCTCGATGTCGAGGCCGGGCGCCGTGGCGCCGTAGAGGTACTTGGCCGCAACCGTCACTTCGGTGATGGCACCGGCGACGACGGCACCCGGTGCGGCGGCGATTTCGAACGCCAGCCGCTCGGGCTCGAAGTCCTCGACCTTGAACGTGGTGCTGGAGAGGGCCGGAGCCTTGGGGTCGGCGTAAAGCCGGATGGTCCACGAGCCGCGCATGGCTTCGGAGGCGAGCGGCAGGGCGGCGGTGTAGCCGCCGGCGCCGCCGTCGCTGATCATCTGGCGATCGGCGACGACGCCGTCCGGACGCTCGAGCTCGAGCGTCAGCGGCAGTTTCTCGATGGCCTTGGCCCGCGTGTCGCGCAGCAGCGCGGTGAGGAACACCGTCTCGCCCGGCCGGTACACGCCACGCTCGGTGGTGGCCCACAGGTCGAGCGGACCCGGGGTCGGGCGGCCGTCGACGCCGCGATCGGTGAGATCGAAGGCCGGCTTGGTGTAGTCGATGAAGGCGTAGTCGCCCGCGTCGGTTTCGGCGACGACGAGCTGCGGGGCGCGGCCACCGTCACCACGGGCGAGGCCCGCCGCAAAGGTGGCATTGCCGTTGGCATCGGTCACCGCTTCGCCGAGGATCTCGTTGTTGACCGCGACGAGGCGGACGCTGGTATTAGCCGCCGGCTGGGCGCTCGACAGCGACCTTACGAAGACATGGACGCCGTCCTCGCCCGACACCGTGGTGAGGCCGAGGTCGGTGACGATGAACCACTGCGTGGCCATCTCCTGCCAGAACTCCGCCTTGCCGCCGGTGACCTTGGCGGTGATGACGTAGGCGCCGGGCGCGAGCGTACCGAGCGTCTCCTTCACCGGGATGGCGGTGATGGTCATGTCGTTGGGCTGGCCCTTCGACAGGTCGACGGTGCCCTCGAACTCCTGCTGGCCGTAGCGGTCGGCGACGTCTTCGGCCGAGTAGCCGTCGAGCGTGCCGCGGAAGATGCCCTGGCGCACGGCGGTGGCGATGTTGCGATCGCCGATGCGGTAGATGGCGATGTCGGCGGAGGTGGCGTTGACCGAGGTCAGCGGCAGGCCGCCGCCGAGGCCGGCGGGCATCACATAGGCATTGTTGGCAAAGCCGACGAACGGCGTGCGATCGGGCACATAGACGTTCAGTTCGGCATCGGCGCGCAGCTGCTCACCGGCGGCCGAGGGGAGGCCCGAGCGGACGCGGATGCTGTAGCGCTGGCCATGCCGGACACCGGTGAGGCAGAGCTGGCTGTTTTCGGTCTCGACGGCCACCTGCGGCGCCCCATCGACGACGACATAGCTCGACAGGTCCGTATCGCCGGCCGGCAGCGGATCGGAGAACACCACGCAGATGCGCGGATCGGCAGCCTCGGAATCCACCTCGCTCGAGGCAATGCGGAACCCGTGCTCGGCGACCACCTGGTCGAGGCGACCCTGCAGCCCGGCATCGTCGACCAGCGCGATCGAGGCGCGATAGGTAGCGATCGACTCGCGCCACATGGTGCGGCGCTCGAACCCGGCGGCGAGCAGGGCGAGGCTCTTGGCGCGCTCGGCAACGCTCTCGGATAGCAGGAAGGCATTGGTCGCCGACCAGGTGGCGGTCTGGGCGAAATCATAGGCGGAGGAGGAATTGTTGTTCTGCAGGTCGGCGTCGGCGCGCTCGATCTGGATATCGGCGAGCTTCAGCCACAGGGCCGGGTCGTTGCGGTTGAGCGCCAGGGCCTGACGGTAGGAGACGTTGGCGGCGGCGGCGTTACCCGTTGCGGCGGCTTCGTCGCCGGCGAGGACCAGGTCGTCGTAGGTCAGGTTCCTGGGCGGCGCGTCGGTGGTCGGAAGCTGCTGGGCGAAATACTGCGCGTAGTAGACGAGATCGGAGGCCGGGAAGGGCAGCTCGGCCTGCCGCTCGGCGACCAGCGCCTGCTCGGCGGCCGGATCGACCTTGCCGGAGGTGGCGCCCTCGAAGGCGGTGTCGGGGCCGGCTGCTCCCTTGAGGAAGCACCACTTGGCCTTCTCGTTGAAGGTGAAGGCGCGGCAGATGCGATCCTCGGAGCAGGCCTCCGAGCAGGCATCGAGCGTCGTGTCCTTCACCACGCTGTAGTCGAAGCCGGGCAGGTCGATGCCGGGCAGCAGGTTGATGGCCCGATCCTGGGCGAAGGCGCCCCCGATATTGAACGCCAGAACAAGCATGGCAACAAGCCAGCCGGCCGACCCAAGTAGCCGCTTCATTTAATCCCTCACCCCTGATGCCCTATGAACGGGCTAAGCACTCCAGAACTGTGTCTTTTTCTGGCAAAGCGCTCGTGACAATTTCAAATGTTTCCGCTTTCCGCCACCCAAGATGAATGGGAGCTGAAGCGTCCGCAGGCGCGGACGCCCGTCGGCAATCATGGCGGACCGAGCGCGATGCGGCGCGTGATGGCGATGGCATCGAGGAAGGCCTCGTCATAGCTTACCACAAGCAGCGCCCCGTCATAGGCCCGCAGTCCCGCCTCCACCGCTTCGATGGCCTCGATATCGAGGTGGTTAGTCGGCTCGTCGAGCAGGAGCAGCGGTGGCGGGCGGGTGCCCAGCACTGCCGCGAGCCCTGCCCGCAGCAGCTGGCCGCCACTCAGCGAGCCCGTCAGTTGCAGGGCTGCATCGGCGCGGAACATGAAGCGGGCGAGCGCGGCCCGGCAGGCAGTGATGTCGGCGCCTGGATTGAGCCGGGCGAAGTTGTCGGCCACCGAGAGCGCCGGGTCGAGCAGGCTCACACGCTGGTCGAGCAGGGCGAAGTCCGTCATCACCTCGGCCGTGCCGGCGAAGGGCGCCAGCGCGCCGGTCAGGACCGACAGCAACGTCGTCTTGCCGGAGCCGTTGGGGCCGACAATGGCGACCCGCTCGGGGCCGACCAGGGTAAGCGACAGGTCGCGGATCACCGGCAGTTGCGGATCATGGCCGGCCGTCACCGCCTCAAGGCGGCACACGGTCTTGCCGGTCGCAAGACCGGTGGACGGGATGTCGACCGTCATGGGCTGCAGCACTTCGATACGCTGGCGGGCGAGGCCAGCCGCGTCGGCCGCTTCCCGGCCCTGGCGCTCGGCCATGCGACGGCCCGCAGCGCCGGTGTTTTCGGCGTTCTCCTTCATGCCGCCGAGGATGATCTTGGGCATGCCGCCCCGGGCCGCCAGCTTCTTGCCGGCGCTGTCGCGGTGGGCCTGGCGCTCGGCCGCTGCCTGGGCATTGCGGCGCACCTCCTCGACCCGGCGTTCCGCATCGGCGAAGTCGTGTCGGGCCGAGGCCAGCTCGATCGCCTTGCGCGCGCGAAAGTGGCTCCAGTTCCCGCCATAGCGGCTGGCGCCGAGGCTGGTCAGCTCGACGATGGCGTCCATCGTGTCGAGCAGTTCGCGGTCGTGGCTGATGACAATTGCTCCCGCCTTCCAGCGAGCCAACAGGCCGATCACCGCCTCGCGGCCGTCACGGTCGAGGTTGTTGGTCGGCTCGTCGAGCAGCAGGAAGTCGGGCGCGGCGAAGGTCAGCGCGGCGAGCGCTGCCCGCGTCGCCTCGCCGCCCGAGAGGGTCTGCAGCGGGGTGCCGGGCGACACGTCGAGCCCGAGTTCGGCAAGCGCGGCGGCCATGCGGGCCTCGAGCGTCCAGTCGGCAATGGCCAGTTCGTCGACACTGGCCTCGCCGCGTTCGGCGTGGCCGAGCAGGTCGAGCGCGGCTTCGACGCCGAACAGGGTGGCGACGGTGTCATCGGCTGCGGGCCGGACGGACTGGCGCAGCAGGGCGAGGCGGCCGTCGGTGGTCACCGCGCCGGCCTGCGGCGTCAGTTCGCCGGTGACGAGGCGCAGCAGCGTCGTCTTGCCGGTGCCGTTGCGGCCGACAAGTCCGGTGCGCTCGGCGCCAAAGCTCAGGTCGAGGTGGGTGAAGAGGTCGCGGCCGTCAGGCGTCGACCAGCCGAGGTTCTGAATTGTAATGGTGGCAGGCATGGAAATCCCCAGTGGCAAGGCAGGTGAGCGTTGCGATCGGGTGGAATTCCATCGGGCACCGTCCGGCTGGAGGAGACTCTGGCGCCTGGTCGGGCCGCCCCGTTTCATCCGGGGAGGCCGCTCCGGAGCGCCGGCTTGCAGGGGCTATCTGGCACCTGCAGGCGTCCGGTGCAACCCTCGGATGGGTCCATCGCTCCCCTTGACCCGGCCCCTGGGGTTGGCCCGATAGAGACCGCGGTCCAACCGAAGAGGTCGATTCGCATGTCTCCCGAACAGTTCATCGGTCCCGCCGAAGCCGCCGGCCGGCTCGGCATCTCGCCCAAGGCGCTGCGGCTCTACGAGGCGCGTGGGCTGGTCAGGCCGGTCCGGTCTGAGGCTGGCTGGCGCGCCTACGGGCCGGCCGAAATGGCGCGGCTCGGCGAGGTTGCCGCGCTGCGGGCGCTGGGGCTGAGCCTGGCGCAGATCGGGCGGCTGCTGGCCGGCGACAGCGCGGCGCTGGAACCGGCGCTGGCCGCCCACCAGCTGGCACTCGAAGCTGAGGTCAGGCAGCTGGCTGCGGCGATCGAGACGGTGCGCGCCATCCGCGACGACCTGGCGGGTGGCATCGCTCTGCCGGTAGCCGACCTGGCGCGATTGGCACGTCCCGCCGGCGAAGCGGTCGCCGCGTTCGAGCTGCCGTGGCCGTGGGGTGGCGAGCGCTTCGAGCTGCGCGACATCCGACCGGTCACCTACATCGTCGGGCCACTGGGCAGCGGCAAGACGCGCTTCGCCATGCGCCTCGCCGAGGTGCTGCCCAACGCCACATTCGTCGGTCTCGACCGCGATCCTGAAGCGGCCCTGCAGACCATGGCGGCAGACGCCGATCTGGCCTTGCGCGTCGAGGAGGCGCTCTGCTGGCTGGTCGACGAAGGCGCAGGCCCGTCGGATGCGTTGCTGGCGCTCCTCGCCGGCCTCTGCGCCGGGCGCTTCGAGACAGTGGTCGTCGACCTCATCGAGCAGGGGCTGGACCACGCGACGCAGGAGGCACTGGGGGCCTTCCTGCGCGGCCCGCAGATGGCCGGGCGAAGGCTGTTCGTGATGACGCGGTCGTCGGCGCTGCTCGACCTCGCGGCCATCGGCCCGCGCGAGGCGATCATCCTCTGCCCGGCCAACCACAGCGTGCCGACGCGCGTGCAGCCCTATCCGGGCGCGCCCGGCTACGAGACCGTCGCGAGCTGCCTCGGGGCACCGGAGGTCCGGGCCCGGACGGAAGGAGTCATCGCGATGCGACCTGCCGCCGGGCGCTGACGGAATTGACAAACGGGGTGGCGTCGCGCCTGCGGTAGTGCGAACGTCGATTTTTGGGACGAAGGCCTGGCGTGACGAGCAGCAAGTCGAAGAGCTTTCTCATAATGGCGCTGGTGGGGTGCGTGTGGCTGGCGGCGGTGCTGCTGGCCCCGGGCAACCTGGCACTGGCTCTGGCCATCGCGCTGGCGGGCTTTGTCGGGCTCGCCTGGCTGGGCTGGCGGATGGCCCATACCCGGGCCACCCTCGAGCAGCGCGAGATGCACCTGCAATCGATCCTCGACACTGTGCCCGACGCCACCGTGGTGATCGACGCAGTCGGGATCATGAAGTCGTTCAACACTTCGGCGGTGCGGCAGTTCGGGTATTCGGTCGAAGAGGTGGTGGGGCAGAACGTCTCGCTGCTGATGCCGGCGCCCTATCACGCGCAGCATGACGGCTACCTCAACCGCTACATGACCACCGGCGAAAAGCGCATTATCGGGGTCGATCGCGTCGTGGTCGGCCGCCGCAAGGATGGCTCGACGTTTCCGATGAAGCTCGCCGTCGGGCAGGTGACGGTGGGCCAGGAGACCTTCTTTACCGGTTTCATCCGCGACCTGACCGAGCGCGAGGAATCGCAGGCCAAGCTCGACCAGGCGCGCAACGAGCTGATCCGGCTCGCCCGGGTCAACGAGCTTGGGGAGATGGCCTCGACGCTGGCGCACGAACTCAACCAGCCGCTCTCGGCCATCGCCAACTACGTGCAGGGCTGCCGGCGCATGCTGGAAAAGCTCGACGACGAACATGCCTCGCGGATGCGCGGCGCGCTCGAGGAGACCGCCAGGCAGGCGCTGCGGGCCGGCGACATCATTCGCCACCTGCGCGAGTTCGTCACCCGCGGCGACACCGAACGGCACCCCGAGGACATCAAGAAGCTGATCGAGGAGGCCGGGGCACTGGCGCTTGTCGGCTCGCGCGAGCGCGGCATCAAATCCCTGTTCGAGTTCGGCCCCGACGACGACGTGGTGATCGCCGACCGGGTGCAGATCCAGCAGGTGCTGATCAACCTGATGCGGAATGCCATGGAGGCGATGCGCGACAGCAAGGTCAAGCTGCTGACCGTCAGCACCCGCCAGGCCGAGGACGGCCGGCTGCAGGTCGAGGTCGCCGATACCGGTCCGGGCATCGCGGACGATATCGCCCCGCAGCTGTTCCAGCCGTTTGTCACATCCAAGCCCAATGGTATGGGGGTGGGGCTATCCATTTCGAGGCGCATCATCGAGTCGCATGGCGGCGAACTGGTGGTACGGCGTAACGAGGCCGGCGGGGCGACATTCACCTTCACCCTGCCATTGCTCACCGAGGCCGCAGTTGAGTTCAGCTGATATCGTCGTTCACATCGTCGATGACGAGGAAGCGGTCCGCAACTCGCTCGCCTTCCTGTTGCAGACCTCCGGGTTCGCCGTGCGGGTGCATGAAAGCGCGACCGAGTTCCTGAAGCTCGCTCCGGGCATTTCCAACGGCTGCCTGATCACCGACCTGCGCATGCCGGACATGGACGGCGTCGAGCTGCTGCGGCGCCTGCGCGAAGCCGGCGCCATGCTCCCGGCAATCGTCATCACCGGCCATGGCGACGTGCAGATGGCGGTCGAGGCGATGAAATCGGGCGCGCTCGACTTCATCGAGAAGCCGTTCAGCGACGACGTGATGATCAGCTCGATCACCCGGGCGGTGAATCGCGCCACCGAGCTGCACCAGTCGGTTGCGGCGGCCGAGCAGGTGCGGCAGCGCCTCGACACGCTGTCGGAACGCGAGCGGCAGGTGCTGGGCGGTGTCGTGTCCGGCCAGGCCAACAAGACGATTGCCTTCGACCTCGGCATCTCGCCCCGCACCGTCGAGGTCTACCGCGCCGGCCTGATGGCCAAGATGCAGGCCAGGAGCCTCGCCGAGCTGGTCCGCATGGTCATGGACGCCGGCATCGCGATCGAAGGTTAGCTCCCGATCACGGCCGGTTGATCCAAATCAATAAGCCCGGTCCCCCGGCCCCCTAAGGCTCCCGTAGAGAAGTCTCGAACGGGGGGCATTTTGCGCAATTCGGGCTGGATAATCACGCTGGCGGCAGGAGCGTTATTCACGCTCGTGCTGTCGGGTCTGGGGCAGGATGCCCTGTTCCGCATTCACATGGGCATCATCACGGTGGCGCTTGGACTCGCCGCCGTGGTGGTGATGCGCCGGCCCGACGAGGCACGCATCCCGGCAGGCGTCGTCGAGGCCGACAAGGCCGGATACTTCGACGCGCCCATTCGCGCCGGCTCCATCCTCACCGTATTCTGGGGCGTGGTCGGCATGCTGGTGGGCGTCGTCATCGCCCTGCAGCTCGCCTGGCCCGACCTGAATTTCGGCCCGTACCTCAACTTCGGGCGGCTGCGTCCCCTGCATACCTCGGCGGTCGTGTTCGCCTTCGGCGGCACGGCGCTCATCACCACCAGCTTTTATGTGGTGCAGCGGACCTCGCGGGCGCGGCTGATCAACGACAACCTCGCCCGGTTCGTGTTCTGGGGCTACCAGCTGTTCATCCTGATGGCGGCCACCGGCTACGTGCTGGGCAGCACGCAGGGCCGCGAGTATGCCGAGCCCGAATGGTACACGGACATCTGGCTGACCATCGTCTGGGTCGCCTACCTGGTGCTGTTCATGGGCACCATCATCAAGCGCAAGGAACCCCACATCTACGTGGCGAACTGGTTCTACCTTGCCTTCATCGTCACCATCGCGCTGCTGCACGTCGTCAACAACCTCGCCTTCCCCGCCTCGCTGCTCGGCTCGAAGAGCTACAGCCTGTTCTCGGGCGTGCAGGATGCGCTGACGCAGTGGTGGTACGGCCACAACGCCGTCGGCTTCTTCCTCACCGCCGGCTTCCTCGGCATGATGTACTACTACCTGCCCAAGCAGGCGGAGCGGCCGGTCTACTCGTACCGGCTGTCGATCATCCACTTCTGGGCACTGATCTTCCTCTACATCTGGGCCGGCCCGCATCACCTGCACTACACCGCGCTGCCGGACTGGGCCCAGACCCTGGGCGCCACCTTCTCGGTGATGCTGTGGATGCCGTCCTGGGGCGGCATGATCAACGGCCTGATGACCCTGTCGGGCGCCTGGGACAAGCTGCGGACCGATCCGGTCATGCGTTTCCTGGTGTCGTCGGTGGCCTTCTACGGCATGTCGACCTTCGAAGGTCCGATGATGTCGATCAAGGCGGTCAACTCGCTGTCCCACTACACCGACTGGACCATCGGCCATGTGCACTCCGGTGCCTTGGGCTGGGTGGCCTTCGTCTCGTTCGGCGCGCTGTACTACCTGGTGCCGAAGCTGTGGGGCCGTAAGGAGCTGTACTCGTTGAGGCTGGTCGGCGTCCATTTCTGGGTCGCGACCATCGGCATCGTGCTCTACATCACCTCGATGTGGATCTCGGGCATCATGCAGGGCCTGATGTGGCGTGCGTACGACACCCTGGGCTTCCTGCAGTACTCCTTCATCGAGACTGTCGAGGCGATGCATCCGTACTACGTGATCCGCGCACTCGGTGGCCTGCTCTTTGTCGTTGGCTCCCTGATCATGGTCTACAACATCTACAAGACCATCAAGGGCGACGTCGCCGAAGAGGCGCTCACTCCCGCTACCAGCGGCGCTCGCTGAGGAGACCGACCGATGTCCATCTTCAAGCAACACAAGGTTTTCGAAACCAACGTCTTCTTCCTGGCGGTCGGCATCCTGCTGTGCATCATCGTCGGCGGCCTGGTTGAAGTCGTGCCCCTCTTCTCGATCGAATCGACGATCGAGAAGGTCCAGGGCGTCCGTCCGTACAGCCCGCTCGAGCTGGCCGGGCGCAACATCTACATCCGCGAAGGCTGCTACAACTGCCACAGCCAGATGATCCGTCCCTTCAAGGACGAGGTCGAACGCTATGGCCACTACAGCCTCGCGGCCGAGTCCATGTACGACCATCCCTTCCAGTGGGGGTCGAAGCGCACCGGTCCCGACCTGGCCCGCGTCGGTGGCAAGTTCACCAACGAATGGCAGGTCCGGCACCTCATCAACCCGCGTGACGTGGTCCCCGGGTCGATCATGCCCGGCTATCCGCACCTCAAGCGGAGCCTGGACTATGGCGACATCGAGGCTCACCTGAAGGCGCTCAGCGTCGTCGGCGTGCCCTATACCGCGGAGCAGATCACCAACGCCAAGAAGGACATGGCGGAACAGGTGCTCTCCGAGGCCCCCGACGCGGCGATCGCCAAGCGTTACCCCAAGGCCCGCATGGGTTCCGCCATGGGCACCGACAAGGTGACCGAGATGGATGCCCTGGTGGCCTATCTGCAGATCCTCGGCACCATGGTGGACTTTACCAAGGTGAACCCCGAAGCGATCCGCCGGTAGGGAGGGCGAAAGGTGCTCGCACATATCGTCGAGACCTATCTTCGCCCCATCTGGGGACTGTGGTTGATGATTTTCTTCCTCGGGATCGTCTTCTATGCCTTTCGGCCCAAGAACAAGCAGCGGCTGGAAGAGCATGGAAGCATCCCGTTGAAGGATGACAACGAGGAGCGCTAACAATGGCGACCATTGAGAAGGACGCTGTGTCGGGTCAGAATACGACCGGTCATGAGTGGGACGGCATCAAGGAGCTCAATACTCCGCTGCCGAAGTGGTGGGTGTATGTCTTCTGGGCGTGCACCGTGTGGGCCATCGGCTACTGGATCGCGATGCCGGCCTGGCCGACCCCCAACGGCTTCACCAAGGGCATGCTCAACTACTCGTCGCGCGGTTCGCTCGACGAGGACCTGAAGGCCCAGAAGCAGTCGCGGTCGGCCTGGCTGACCAAGATCGAGAAGGCCTCGGTCGAGGAGATCGAGAAGGACAAGGCCTTGCTGCAATACGCCATGGTGGGCGGCAAGGTGATCTTCGGCGAGAACTGCTCGGCCTGTCACGGCGCCGGCGGCTCGGGGGCCATGGGCTACCCGCGTCTGGCCGACGACGAGTGGCTGTGGGGCGGCAGCGTCGCGGAAATCGAACAGACCATCAAGTTCGGCGTCCGCAACGCCAATGCCAACTCGCGCCAGTCCGAGATGCTGCCCTTCGGCACCGGCGACAAGCTTGCCGACCAGCAGGTCGGTCAGCTCGCCGACTACGTGGTGTCCATGGCGGGTAAGGCCCCGGCCAAGGGCTCGCCCGGCGAGGCCATCTTCGCCGAGCGCTGCGTCGCCTGCCATGCCGAAGACGGCTCGGGCAACAAGGACCTCGGTGCGCCGGCCCTGAACAACCAGCTTTGGCTGTTCAAGGGTGGCAAGGACGGCATCACCGCTCAGATCACCAAGCCCAAGCATGGTTCCATGCCGGCCTGGTCCGAGCGTCTCGATGCCAGCACCATCAAGATGCTTGCCGTCTACGTCCATAACCTGGGCGGCGGCAAGTAGGACGACAGTCCGTTAAAATGGGGAGCGCCCCGGCGGCAACGCCGGGGCGCGCTTCTTTGTAAATGGGGCGGGCGGGACGCCGACGCTCCAACATTCCGCTCCGGCATCGCATCCCCGCCATGCCATTTTGGACGAACAGGCTTTTGCGGTACCGGTTACACTCGATCTCCCGTGAAATCGTCCCAAACAGCAAAGTGTTCAGCGACCCATGGCCATAGCGACCAGACCGCCCACCGGCCTGCAAGGCGGTGACGAAGCCTACGCCGAAAGCAAGACCATCCACCCGCGCAAGGTCAAGGGCCAGTTCCGGGCCTACAAGTGGTGGGCCATGGGCCTCACCCTGGCCTTCTGGCATCTGGCGCCGTTCATGCGCTGGGACCGTGGCCCAGGCGCGCCGAGCCAGGCCATCCTGGCCGACCTCAGTGGCGGGCGCGGCTATTTCTTCTTCATCGAGATCTGGCCGCAGGAGGTCTATTACATCACCGGCCTGCTGGCCATCTCCGCCATCGCGCTGTTCCTGATGAGCGCCCTGGCCGGCCGCGTCTGGTGCGGCTTCCTGTGCTGGCAGACCGTCTATACCGATCTGTTCGTCCTGGTGGAACGCCTGGTGGTGGGCGACCGCAACGCCCGTATCCACCTGGAGCGCCGGCCGTGGAACGCCGATAAGCTGGTGAAGCGCGGCATCGTGCACGCGGCCTGGCTGGTGATCGCTGCCGCCTGTGGCATCGCCTTCACCCTGTTCTTCGGCAACGCGCCCGACATGCTGGTGGATATCCTGCTGGGCCGCGAGGACGTGGCGGTCTACGGCGCCATCGCGGTGGTGGGCGGCTGTTGCTATCTGCTGGCCGGCTTCGGCCGCGAGCAGGTGTGTATCTACATGTGCCCCTATTCACGTTTCCAGGCGGCCATGTTCGACGAGCACTCGCTGATCGTCTCGTACGAGGGCTGGCGCGGCGAGACGCGCGGCGGCGCCCGCCGCGGCCAGAGCTTCGAGGGCCGCGGCCACTGTGTCGACTGCAAGATGTGCGTGGTGAGCTGTCCCACCGGCATCGACATCCGCGATGGCAGCCAGCTGGCCTGCATCGGCTGCGGCCTGTGCATCGACGCCTGCAACACCATGATGGACCGCTACAAGCTGCCGCGCGGCCTGATTTCCTACGACTCCAGCTTTAATCTGGAGGCCCGCGCAAAGGGGGAGCCGGCCAAGTACAAGCTGGTGCGCAGCCGGACGGTGATCTATACCGCGATGATCGTGGTGACCTGCGCGGTGATGGCCTATGCCCTGGCCTTCCGCAAGTCCACCGAGGTCAATATCCTGCACGAGCGCTCGCCCTTGTACGTCCAGTTGTCCGATGGCAGCATTCGCAATGGATATGTTTACAAAGTGCTCAACATGGTGCGCGAGGAGCGGACTTTCCGGCTTCAGGTGGCGGCGCTGGACGACGCCCGGCTGTCGGTGGTGGGCGGCGACAGCAATGTCGCCACGACCGAACTCAAGGTAGCGCCCGACGGGGTGGGGACCTTCACCCTGTTTGTCACCGCCCCGGAAGCCAAGCTGCACGGCAAGCGCACCCCGGTGTTCTTCGTGCTGACCGCCCCCGACGGACGCCAGACGCGGAGCGAGAGCCTCTTTGCCGGACCGGATAAGTGATAGTGGGCGCGACACCCGCGCTTCAAAATTAGTACCAGCGGCCAAGGGCACGGATGCGCCCGCCCGGCGAGGGACACACGAACAAGCGGCCATTGAGGCCGCGGCCAAGGGCGCGGATGCGCCCGCCCGGCGAGGGACACACGAACAAGCGGCCGTTGAGGCCGCGGCCAAGGGCGCGGATGCGCCCGCCCGGCGAGGGGCAAACGAACAAGCGGC
>CAIMLX010000033.1 GCA_903842455.1 uncultured Hyphomicrobiales bacterium
GCATCATCGAGCCGAGGAAGCCGAGCATCGCCGCCGTGACCGCGAGCGGGTTGGTGAACAGCGTCCAGTTCAGGAAGCTGCCCTGCTGGGCCCCGACAATGTCGGTGACCGAGAGCGTCTGGTACTGCAGTGCCACCGAGAAGACGGCGAGGGCGAACGGTAGTTCGGCGGCGGTGACTTGTGACAATCCGCGGGTGATGCCGATGGCGGCATGGGGATGCCCGCTTTCCGCCGCGCCGAGCGCCATGCCCAGCGTGCCGAAGAAGACGAAGTAAAGGGCCAGGATCAGGTCGCCGGCGAACGACAGGTTGGAGAACATGTAGGACCCGTAGATCGTCGGCACGAACAGCAGCAGGCCGACGCCGCCAGACAGCCGGAACACCGGGCCGAGATAGAACATCACGCCGTGAGTGATCGAGCTGCGCTGGCCATAGTTCTTGATGATGTCCAGATAGTTTTGCCAGATCGGGATACCGTGGCGGCGGCCGGCACGTGCGCCGATCTTCTGAATGAAGGCGCCGAGCAGGAAACCATAGTTGACGACGATGAACAGCGTCAGCAGGGAATAGGGAATTTTCATCCAGTCGAATGCCATGGCTAGATACCTACCCCGATAAAGTAGATCCAATAGATGATCGAGACAAAGGCGAGCATATGCAGCGCATAGGTCTGGCCGTTGCCGTTATAAAGCCGCCGCGCGAGGTCGGCACCCGTGTGCAGGGTGTCGGTCACGGCACCCCAGAAACGCGTGACGAAGGGCTGGACGAGGAAGCCGAGCGCCTTGCGGTAGGAGGCGAAGAAGTTCCATGCGAAATGCGTCGTTTCCGGGCGGTATGGGCGTTCGGCGGAGAAGACGATGTTGAACTGCTTGACCTTCTGCGCCTTGCGATTGACGAACAGCAACCACATGAAGAGCGTCATGAAGATCACGCCACCGATGATCATGATGGCGATCGGATCCCAGTAGCCGTAGTTGCTGGTGATCGTTCCGCTTGTCCAGTTCAGGCCGCCCTCGGGGAAGAACTGGTTGAGATAGTGATCGACGTGGCGCAGGGCGAGGCCCGGCACGACGGCAAAGACCATCAGGAGCGCGACGAAGATCATCTGCGGCAGGATGATCCAGAAGGGCGCCTCCTTGATCCGGCGGTGCTCGTCCTTCAACTGGCCGAGGAAAATGGTGTGGATCAGGCGGAACAGGTAGAGGAAGGCGATCGGCCCGGCCAGGAAGATGATGATCAGCGGCAGGCGGGTATCGGTGGTCAGGATGGCGTTGTAGAAGATCCAGCGACCGCCGAAGCCGGACAGTGGCGGCACACCC
This sequence comes from uncultured Hyphomicrobiales bacterium, assembly GCA_903842455.1. Taxonomy (GTDB): domain Bacteria; phylum Pseudomonadota; class Alphaproteobacteria; order Rhizobiales; family Devosiaceae; genus Devosia_A. Next base: position 1,319 of record CAIMLX010000033.1, read on the forward strand.
GAGACGGCGATGATGCCGATCAGGGTGGCGATGAAAGAGAGTGGCATCAGCGTGATCAGGCCGCCCATCTTGTACATGTCGCGCGTACCGGTGCGCTTGGCGACACCGCCCGCCGAGAGGAATAGCATCGACTTGTAGATGTAGTGGTTGATGACGAACATCAGCGCCATCAGCCAGCCGAGATGGTTCATCAGGGCCAGGCCGAATACCGCGTAGCCCATCTGGCCGATCGAGGAGTAGGCCAACAGGCGCTTGGCATCCTCTTCGAAAATCGCCATCAGGTTTCCGAGCAAGGCCGACAGGGCACCGATCCACAGCAACGCGTGGGTCAGTTCGATGCCGTAGAGTTGCTGCTTGCCCATCGTCATCAGGAGCACGAACAGGCCGTAGAGACCGGCCTTGAGCAGGATGCCGGAAACCATCGGCGAAACGTCGGTCTCGGCCTCGCCGTGCGCGCCGGGCAACCAGATGTGCAGGCCGATCGCGGCGGTCTTGGTCATGAAGCCGATGGCCAGCAGCACGAAGATCCAGGGTGCGGCAGGCTGTTCCAACTGGCTGAGCGATGCCAGTGCAAAAGTCGGCGCTGGCGAGACGACGTTGGCGGCAGCAAGGGCGAACCCGGTGAGAATCAGGAAAGCACCGCCGAGTGAGAAGACGATGTAGGACAACGCGTGCGGCTCGGAATTCTTGCCGCGCAGGATCAGGAAGTAGGATCCGACGGTCAGCAGCTCCCAGGCGGCGAAGAAACCGAAGCTGTCGGTAGCGCGGATCAGCATTGCCAGGCCGGCATACATCAGCATGGCCGCCGGGTAGAAACCGATGCGCCGCCCGTGGGCGTGATAGCTTGCCAGCAGGATGATCGGGCCACCGATAAGAATGATGATGGCGAAGATCAGCCGTAACGGATCGTACTCGGTGTAGGTGAGTCCGAAGAAGGCGAGCATGCCGGCGATGGCGACGGTGTTCTTGACCCAGGCAGGCAGCCAGTCGAAGAGCACGAAACCCAGCGCGAAGAGCAGCGGCAGGGCGAGCAGCAGGTTGCCACGGCCGAATGACGTACCCGCCAGATCGCCCCACAGGAAACCGAGCGCCCAGCCGGCGGCGGCGGCGACGACAACTGCCGTCAGCTTGTGGGTGGTGCAGGCAGCGGCTTCGGCGGGTGCTTCGCGCTTGATGATGTAGCCGAACCAACGGAACAGGTAACCGGCCTCGACCAGCGCGCCTAACAGGATCAACGCGATCAGCACGAGGCGATCCGCGCCGGCCAGCAGGTGCACCAGTTCCCACTTGGCGTAGAAACCGGGGAAGGGTGGCAGGCCGCTGAGCATGGCGATGAAGGTGACGAAGGCGAAGACGAGCAGCGGGCGTTCGCGCAGGGCGGCCCAGGCGGTCAGTTCGCGTTCCGCGACCAGGCCGGAGAGCCAGTAGAGCCCGGCCTTGGCTACGGCGTGGGAAAGCAGCAGGCCGAAGGCAATGAAGGCCGTAGCCTCGCCGAGGATGTCGCGCTGGCCGAGCACCAGCAGCACCAGCCCCGTCTGCGCAATCGAGGAATAGCCGAGCTGGCGCCGGTCGTTGGTCTGCGGCAGGGCCAGCAGGTTGCTGACAACGAAGGTGACGATGCCGATACCGGTGGCGATTGGATACCAGTCAGGGCCGCCGATGAACAGTAGCTTGTCGGTCGCGTAGAGAAAGGCCGAGGCCGTGGCGGCGGAGAAGATCGCCGAGAAGGCAGGATGCGCCGATTCGTAGATGTCGAGCGCCCAACCATTGGCCGGGAAGGGCTTCAACTCGGCGACGACGGCGATGAACATCAGGAAGAAGGCCAGCTTGAGGCCCAGAGCAGCCTGATTGTTGCCTTGCAGCAGGTCGTGTGCGGCGGTGGCCAGGCCGTCGATGTTCAGCGTGCCGGTGGCATGGTAGGCAAAGATGATGCCGATCAGCAGGAAGACCGAGATCATCTGCGAAACGATCAGGTACTTGAAACCGGCGGACAGGCTGCAATCGTTCTCGGACAGCAGGATCAGCCCGCCGGTGGCGATCGCCGTCAGTTCGAAGAAGACGAACAGGTTGAAGATGTCGCGGGTGAGGATGATGCCGCTCAGCGCCATCACGGCGATCAACAGCACGGCCATGGCGCGCCGGCCGTGGGCGAACAGGGCTTCCTTCAGATAGATCGCCGAGAGCAGGCCGGTCAGGTTGGCGAGCAAGGTCAGCGCGGCTTCCGGCAAGGCCATGCGCAAGTTGATGACGAAGGGTGGCGTACCGCCGGCAGTCAGGATCTCGACCGGCGCGGCACCCTCCATGACGAAGGCCCACAGCCAGCCTGCCGACACTGCGGTCATGAAGGCGAAGGCGGCCAGCGTGATCGCGTAGGCGGTGCGGCGTTGCTCTTCCTTCAATACGCCGAGCAGGAAGGCAGCGCCCAGCGCCGCCGAAATGATGTGGATGGCGTTTACCATGCGTTTACCATTTCAGTTCCGTGAATTTCGCGATGTCGAGCGTATGTTTTTTCTCATACAGCTTGTAGGCGTAGGCCAGCATCAGTGCCGTGACGCCCACGCCAATGACGATGGCGGTGAGTACCAGCGCCTGCGGCACCGGGTCGATGATGCGGGCAACGGCATCCGCAGCGGCTACTGCGCTATCGAGGATCGGCGCGGTGCGACCCCGCATGTAGCCGACGCCGACGATGACCAGATTGACACCGGTATCGGCTACCGTGAAGGCGACGATCATGCGCAGGATGTTGCGGTTGGTCAGCGCGCCGAACAGGCCGATGAGAATCAGGATGAAGCCGGTCGTCATGGCGATGTAGTCCATCAGGGTTCCTCCGTTTCCGACAGGTTGACCATCATGGAACTGAACTCGGCGCCGACCTTGAGGCCGATGAACGAGTAGATGACCGGGATGGCGCCCGCCGAGATCAAATCACCCAGCGTGCCCAGCGGCAGGATGCGGTTGTCGAGGAAACCGCCGGCATAGACCATGCCGAGCAGGCCGATGGCGACGAACACCAGTCCCGAGATCGACTCGATGGCCGAAATCAGTTGGTGGCTGAATTCCCGTAGCGGATCGGCGAGCAGCAGCATGAGAACCGCCGAGGCGAGAATGGCCCCGCCCTGGAAGCCGCCGCCGGGAGTCAGGTGGCCGTTTACGAACACATACACGCCGAGCAGCAGAGTCAGCGGCACCAGCAAGCGGGTGCCGGTGACCAGCAGTTCGCCGGGGGCGGGCTGTTCGCGCCGGAGCCTGCCCTGCTGGCTGCCCGCAAGCACCAGGCCGACGATGGCGGCGGTCAGAAACAGCACGGTGACCTCGCCGAGGGTGTCGAGGCCGCGAAAGGTAACGACGATGGCGGCGACGATGTTGGCCGCGCCCGTATCCCGCACCGTGTTTTCGGCATAGTAGCGGGCAGTGAGGTTGAGTGCGTTGTCGGGAACGTAGCCGAACATCAGCGAAACGAAGATCGCCCCGACACCGGTCAGCAAAAGCAGCACGAAGAAGCGGCTAACCATGGTGGGTGCCTTTGCGTACCCGGTTCAGCACGAAAAAGAACAGGAAGGTGGTCAGGCCGCTGCCGATGGCGGCCTCGGTCATCGCCACATCCGGCGCGGCGAGCAGAAGAAACTGCACCGAGGCGAGCAGGCTGACCAGACCGGAAGCCAGGATCACGATGGGCAGGTTGCGCCCGGGCCAGACCGCCATCAGTCCGGCGACGATCATCGCGCCGCACAGCAAAAGGCTCATGATGATGAAAATCGTGCTCATGACTCATCTCCAAAATCCTCGGCCAGCCGGTCGACCTGGCTGGCCGGCAATCTGCCCTGGCCGCTGCGATGGGCCGCGCGGGCGAGTATCTGCGAGGACAGCGGGTTGGTGAAGATCAGGAAGATGCCGATCAGGAGCAGCTTGAGTGACCACGCCGGCTGCAAGAAGGCGACGCCCAGCAGGGTCAGCAGGGTGCCCAGCGTCGTTGCCTTGGTGCCGGCCTGGATGCGGTTGTAGATGTCCGGCATGCGCACCAGTCCGAGGCTTCCGAGCAGCAGGAAACTGGTGCCGGCCACCAGAAACAAGCCGCCGATTACGTCGTAGAGCGATCCCATCACAGCCTCC
>CAIMLX010000034.1 GCA_903842455.1 uncultured Hyphomicrobiales bacterium
AGCAGATACATCGGCGCTCTATGCTGCAGGGGTCTCGCGGATCGTGTCGACCGACAGTGTGCGCCACATCACCAATGGGATTCACCTCGCGCAGCTCCTAGCTGCCGCGCTGTTGTCACCACAGGACGAGACCATTTTCGGGTGAAGCTGCGACGAGCTTGCCGTAGTGAGTTTGGCGGTACCCCATCACCCCTCTTTCGATCGGCTGCTATGCGGGCGACGGGATAGCCGAAACGATGCGTGCTTGATCGTCGGATCGGTTCGCTCATGGCGCGCTTAACTCCGGAAAGGTGACCGTCACACCGTCCGTTATGGTGTCGCTTGGGTGGATAATGACAACGTCGCCTGGCTCGATTCCTGATACCACCTCGGCGAAAGTACTGTCGCGATGATCTAGACCGATCGAGGTTAGATTCGCCCTTCCGTCTGCAACTTTGAAGACCGACCACTGATCCCCGTCCCGGAACAGCGCGCTGATTGGGACCAGCAGGCGGTCCGTGCCATGCCAAACCACCACGCGCGCGACCACGCGAAACCCATGTCCGAGCCTCGTCCACTGGTCCGGCGGATCCAGCAAGGTGAGGACCACTTCAGTCCGCTGCTCCTCGATTCCCAGTGCGCTGACCTTCGTGCTCGCGGTCGGGTTGATGCGACTGACTACGGCCCCCAGGGGGTCACCGCCCCATCCTTCGATGGTAGCGGGAGCGTCCGGCATGATCCTGACTGCGTCGGTGGACAGGACGTCCACGGCGATTGCCATGTTCGTCGGGTCGCCAATGTCCATCAGCGGCGTGCCAGGCTGAACTGCCTGCTCGCTTTCGGTAAACACCGCGAGCACTTGGCCAGCAATGGGGCTGCGTACGGTAGCACAGCATTCGCTCAGGCCTGAGGAGTCGCTCCCCTCGATAAGGGCCGCTCGTGCGCTCGCGAGGTCCTGCTGGCGCATGGCCAGACCGGCCCGCGCGACGTCCACGTTCCTCTGCGCCGTCGCTACCTCAAGCGCCGACTGTTCCTCGACCTGAGTTGACACCAATCCTCGTTCCGCGAGCGCACTCTTCCGCCTCGCCTCTGATTCGGCATAGCTGGTTTGTGCCTCGGCTTGGATCAGCGTGGCTTCCGCCAGCTTCACGGCAGCTTCGGCCGCCTGGACCGCAGCCTGCCCGATCAGGCGGGAGCGCTCGTCGAGGAGGCCAGGAGGCGAAGGCTCGATGGTCGCCACCGTCTGATCGACTGACACGGCATCGCCCGGGTGCATAACCACCCTGACGAGTCGACCGGCAACCGGTGCGGTGACCTGGAAGACCTCGCGAATGCGCGAGACACCTTCCTCCTCGACGGTCACCGCAAGATCTCCCCGCGCGATCGTTGCTACCTCCACCGCGAGCGGGCGCGGCCAAAGGGCCCACGCCGCGCCCGCCAGGAGCACGACAACGACGAAGATGCTGACGATTCGGCCCACCATGGCTATTCCCTTGTCTTGAGGACGGCAATCATGTCGAGCCGGTCGATCCGTCGTCGGACAATGAAGCCCGACAGGGCGGCGGCAGCGATCACAACTCCGGTCGAGTAGACGAACACCTCAGGCCCCAGCACCAGGGGCATGGTGAAGATCTCGCTCGAGAAGCTGCTGACCATTGCGAGGGCGAGCCAGTAGCCGAGGATCCAGCCGAGCGGCTGGGCCAGCAGCGTCACCACCGCGATTTCTGCTAGAAGCAGCATCGAAACCTCGCCGCGGCTGAACCCCAGCACGCGCAGGCTCGCCATCTCGCGGCCCTGCTCGGAGAGTGAAATCCGGGCCAAATTGTAGACCACGCCGAAGGCGATGACCCCCGCCATTGCCACCAGGACACCGATCATCACGAACATGTTCTGGGCCATGGTCTGCCGGAAGCGATCCAGCGCCACCGAGCGGAGGCTGATCATGCCAAGGGCGGGGGTGGCCTTGAGTGCGGCAAACAGGTCGGAATGCCGGGATTCATCGATCTCGACATTGACTCCCGAAATGAGTGGCATGCGATCCAGCATTTCGTGCAAGGCATTGAGATCCATGTAGGCGGCAAGTCCGAGATAGCCCTCGACAAGGCCGTGAACCGTCACCAGACGCACCCGCCGATCGCCTTCGAGCGGCTTCACCTCCACCGTATCGCCTGGTCTAACCCCCAGCACCCGCGCGAGCGTCCTGCTGATAATGAGCCCCTGCTCCGGGAGGGCGATCCGGCCCAGATGAGCGTCGAGCAATCGGGTCTGGTCGTTGGTCGCTGCGTAGGCGCTTAGCCCGACGCGGCGGCTTACATGCCCGCTGCGGATTTCGATGCCCACGGTTCGAAACGGCTCCGCCGCCATCACGCCCGGCAGGCGAGCCACCTCATACAGCGCGGCTGCCGGCCTGGGCCCGAGGAAGCTGATGGTCGCGTCCTGCCGCTCGGTGCGGTTGAAGGTGTAGTCGACCATGTAGTTGATGGCTCCGATCGACCAGAGCGAGCCAACCAGGATCGCTGCGGCGAGGGCCATGCCCACCACGCCACCCGCGGTACGCCAAGGCCAGTGAAGCAGATGCCTGGCAATGATGATCCAGGTTTGAGGAGCGTCAACAACGATCGGATTACGCCCCCTGAGCAACTGCCGGTACACCGGCGGCGCCGCCGGCAGCATGGCCACGGCGGGCGGCAGCCAGGCCGCCTTTCGAACCGCACTGATGGCCCCAAGGACAGCAGCGCCAATCGTGATTGCCGCCGCGATGACGTAGAGCACCGGATCCCGGCTGAAGACCAGCACGGGGAAACTGTAGTATTGCGCGTAAAGCACGGTGAGCCCGTTGCCGGCCCAGATACCGAAACCATAGCCAGCTGCCGTGCCGAGGATCGAGATGAGGAGCACGAACTCGACATAGTGCCAGGCGATCGCGAGGGATGAGTAGCCGAGAGCCTTCAGCAGGCCGATCTGCTCGCGCTCGAGGGCGATGAGACGCGTCAGAGTCATGTTCACGAGAAATGCAGCCACCAGCAGGAATATCGGCGGCAGCACCGCGCTCATGCCGCGTAATTGGGTCAGTTCTGCGTCGAGAAAGGTGTGCGACGTCTGCTGGTCGCGTCCGTACGCGCCCTGCCCCCCGTAAGGCGCCAGAAGTTGGTCGACGTCAGCAATGATGGTCGCGGGCGAAGCGCCAGGGAGGAGCTTCAACGACACGGTGTTGAACGCCCCCTGCAGATCATAAGTTGCCGCGAGCAGGTCTGCGGGCACCCAGAGCACGCCGAACCGGCCTTCACTGGGCATGACTTCGCCGGGCGTCATGGCATAGATATACTCGGGCGAGAGCGCGATGCCGGTGATGGTGACCGCACGGAGCGTGCCGTTCATGACGACGTCAAGGCGGGAGCCAGGGATGAGGTCGCGTGCCTTGGCGAAGACTTCGCTCACCACCGCTTCGGTGCCCCGACCAAGCTCGGGCAACCGCCCGCTCCTCAGATAGAGCTTGTTGAGGGCCTGGGCCCCGTCGGGCAGCGAGATCAGCAGCACCGACGCCGGCTCTTCGAGCCCCTCGATGTCGGCGGGTGCGAGCCTGAGGATCCGTCCGTCCACTGCCAGCACCCCATCGATTGCGCCGATTTCATTGAGCAGTGATCGGGGCGCCCGCGCGAGGCTGACGAAGATATCCGCGAAGTTGTGGTTGGCGTAGTACTCCGCTCGCGTCTGCGCCAGCGACTGATAGGTTCCGATGCCGATGATCAACGTGGCGACCCCCGCCGCCATCACCAGCGCGATAGAGGCCACCTGAGCCCAGAGCCGCCTCAATTCGCGCAGGAGCTTGAGAAGAAGCGCATGCATCGTGCTTCACCAACTGATCGCAGCAGCGGGGAGGCGAGTCTGGTTGGTCTCGATTGAGGCGATACGCCCATTGGCGAAGTTGATCACCCGATGGGCGATGCCGCGAATGGCCACGTTGTGCGTGATCACGAGCGTGGTCGTTCCGAACTCCGCGTTGACCCGCGTGAGGGCTTCGAGCACGACGACGCCGGTCTTCGAATCGAGCGCACCGGTTGGCTCGTCGCACAGCAGCAGGTCGGGGCGCTTGGCGATGGCGCGTGCGATCGCCACCCGCTGCTGTTCTCCACCGGAGAGCTGCGCCGGGAAGTGGTTCATGCGATCAGAGAGCCCCACGAGGTCGAGCGCCTCCTCCGGTCGCATCGGTCGGCGAGAAATCTCGGTGACGAGCTTCACGTTTTCGCGAGCCGTTAGGCTTGGAACGAGGTTGTAGAACTGAAAAACGAAGCCGACATGATCTCGGCGGTAGCGGGTAAGGGCCCGCTCATCCGCGTTGGCGAGTTGATGGTCAAGGAACCAGGCATCGCCGGACGTCGGAGTATCGAGCCCTCCCACGATGTTGAGGAAAGTCGACTTTCCCGAGCCTGACGGCCCCAATATCACATCGAACTCGCCCGCATTCGCTGAGAAGTCGACACCGTCGAGAGCGAGGACTTCAACCTCGCCCATCCGATAGATCTTGGTGAGCCCCCTTGCTCGCAGCACCGGCAGCGAGCCGGTCGGCGCTGAAGCCATAGGCGACGGGGGCCCCAGTAGATTTGCTGCGAAATCCCCGTTGACCATACACACTACCTATCCGACGGTGGCGGATGCCGACTTGACCAGGATCAAGGCCGCCGCGACAGCACGTAGCCCCGCCGATAGTCACAGCGCACCCGCACCTCTCTGAGCTGCTCGAGTGCGGATTTTTGCCGGCATCTCGCCTCCGCCGACTGGTGGTCTCCACAACGGTCAGACCTGTGGCTGCGGTGTCCAGCGCGACGAGGCAGGTCTCGGCGGAACGGGCGTGGGATCGGTCAATGCCAAATTCATCGGGCCCTGTAGTCGCTCCCCGCTTCGCCGGATTGACTATGGCATCGGTCTGTTTGCGCGGCGCCGTCTCGCGGGCTTTTAGTAAACGCCCGAGAATAGCGTGGCAAATGTACCGACCCACATCGCCAGAGCAACGAGCACCAGGCCGGGCACAACCCGAAGTGCGAATGCCCAGCCACCGCTGGTCGCTGCCATGATGATCTTTGTTAGCGTGTTCGAGGTCAGGCCAGCAAGAATCGGAATGACGGCATCCTCCGGCGTGACTTTTCCCGATGTCACAAGAGTCGCCACCGATATGGCCGCGGCATGGGTATCGACGAGGCCTGCGACCACGGCCGCGAGAATCACGCCCGCGCCCCCGAACCGCTCTTGCAGACCCGCTGAGATGACCAGGATGACAGCAAGTATCGAGCCGAACGCAAGCGCCGTCCTGAGGCTGAAGACGCCGCCAGACTGCGCTGCATTGCTTTCAGAATGTCGCGTGGCCAAAAGCGTAAAGGCAACCCCGTAGGCGACAGCGGTGCCACCTGCCAGAAGCAGAGGCCCCGACAAGCTGAACAGGGTGGGCATGCTGGTGGCCGCAACGACCAGTGCCATCTGGGCAATCGTGGCGACGGTTGACAGCACGGCACCCGCGACACATGCCGCCAAATGGTCCTTGGACTTCTTGGCCCGTGATCCCATCGCTCCAATGGTTGCAGTGCTGGAGATGAAGCCCGAAATGGCTCCCGCGAGCGGCAATCCGAACCGGGCGCCGAACATTCGTACCGCGATGTAGCCCGCTGTGCTGATGGCCATTACCATCACGATCACAATCGAGATCGAGCGTGGATTGAGCGCCAGATATGGACCCATCTGACGGTCCGGCACCAAAGGCAGAACGACAAGTGTCGCCGCGGCAAAGATCAGTGCGTCATCCAGTTCGTCTTTCGAGATGACAGTGGTGACAAGGTTGTGCAGCCAAGCCTTTGCATACAGGATCACCGTTACCGATACCGCTATTGCGGCGGCAGTCTGAGGCGCCTGAATGCACATGCCGCCTAGCAGTGACGTCAGGACAAGAGCGATCTCTGTGGTCAGGCCCGGATCCTGATCCTGACTACGCCAATAGGAAACCGCGACCATCGCGGCAACGCACACGGTCACCGCGGCGAGCAACACAACACCCCCCAAGCTAAGCGCAACGGCCCCAGCAATAGAGGTGATCGTAAACGTCCGAATGCCTGCCGGGGATCGCGCGGGGCCCTCGCCCTTGCGCCGCTCTCTTTCCGCGCCGATCAGAGCGCCAACGGCGGCTGCACTGACGAAATTCAGAGTGGGAAGGTCCAGGATCAGCAGGTTTTCCATGAAAATCGACGTGCCTTTTTCCTAGATAAGCTAATAGACCTCGCGTCCGGTAGTTGTATTGATGTGGATCACTTGCGCATAATGATCACGGCGATGGACGAGCCCCGGCCGGGTCTCGCTCACGACCGGGCGAACTTTGCGATTTGAAGCCCTCTTGCGCTGGCGTCATCCGAAGCGGGGCTGCAACTGCTCGGCACCTTCATCGTCGAGTTCGAGGACGCCGAGCTTTCCGGGCAATTGAGCAAGAGTATGCAAGAGCGCGTACTGGCCGATAACCCGTTGTCCAAGTCGTTGTGCTCTAGTTTGGG
>CAIMLX010000035.1 GCA_903842455.1 uncultured Hyphomicrobiales bacterium
AATCTAGGCCCTGTTGACATAAGTCGGCATCCATAGCTTTGCGGCGGCGAGTGCCAGGAAGCCAAGGAATGAGACGGCGGTCTTGTCGTATCGGGTTGCTATGCGGCGGAACTGCTTGAGCCGGTTGAACATGCGCTCGACGCGGTTGCGGTCCTTGTAGGCACGGAAGTCGCAGGCGATGGCCTCTCTGCGGTTGGCCTTGGGCGGGATAACCGGCAGAATTCCCTTGAGCAGCAGGCTGGCGCGGACGTCGTCGCTGTCGTAGCCCTTGTCGGCCAGCATCAGCTTGGGCTTGGCGACAGGCAAGGCGATCAGGTCATCGACGGCTTTGTAGTCGGAGGCTTCGCCGCCGGTGAGGACGAAGCCAAGAGGGCGTCCCTGACCGTCTGCACGGGCGTGGATTTTGCTCGTAAAGCCGCCGCGGCTTCGACCAAAACCCTCCTTATGAGTCCCCCTTTTGCGCCCGCTGCCTGAGAGTGGCCGCGCACCGTGGTACTGTCGAGCATATGCTGCCAGTTGTCGGTGAGCCCAAGCTCGACCAGCGTTTCCAGCAAGGCGTCCCAGACCCCTTGCTCGGCCCAGCGCCGGAACCGGACATAGACCGAGTTCCACTTGCCATAGCGCTCGTGCATGTCGCGCCAGGGGCAACCGACACGCAACACATAGAGCATTCCGTTCAGAAAGCGGCGGTTGTCCAGGGCTGGCCGAGACCATCGACCACGCTCGGCCGGCAGAAGGGCCCCTACCAGCGCCCACTCCCCATCAGTCAGATCGCCACGCGCCAAAACTGCCTCCTCTGAAAGGAAGCCTTGAATCAGTCACGCAGCGATTTGGGAATCCCTTTTGTCAACAGGGCCTAGTATCCGCAGCACGGGCTTGTTGATGTCTGGCTTGACTCCCAGCCATGCCGGAATGCCGTCGGGAGTCGGAATCAGCGGCCTAATCCTCTCGAGGAAGGCTGACAGTCCCAAACGGCGCAGAACAGCGCCGCCGCCGCGATAGATGCGCCGCATGAGCGGTTTGATGACGGTGAGGCGCTCGCGGTTGTAGTCCGACTTCAGCCGTTCGAAGGCTAAAGTGAGACTTGAATACTGCCGCGATAAACTCTCGGCCTCTCGCAACTTTGCCTCATTCTGCGAGAGGGCCTCACGCACAGATGTTAATTCGGCCTAAATCACCAGCCTCTGTTGTTCATAGGCGATGACAGTACTCGAATGTTCTGCCAAACGTGATGCAATTCTGGAAGCAGAATCGCAAGAAACCCACATTACCAACTCGACAAACATAGCCGGACTGTCGCAAAAAATGAGCGAGTATATCTCACGCGAAGGAATGGATATTCTTCCGACCAAATCCCAGGTCGCCGCATTTAGCGCCACAATAGATGCATTGGTTTGAGAGCTGCCGTCATGTCGGTCTGCACTCAGGCCGACGTATATTAAGTCGTCAGAGACACAGATACCGCGGGGATAGCCGCCAAGGGGCCGACTTCTCAAAATTCGGCCCTCAGTGTCAAACTCAACGATCTGCTGGTTTTCGGAATCGGCGAGAACGAGGTTATGCCCGACGCTCGTAAGGCTATGCGGCTGTGAAAGCCCTCGGACAATCGTCTCGCCCGACAAGAGGTCTTTTACATATCCGGTACCTGCGGTGCCGGATTTGTAGCCGCGAGAAGTCTCAAAGTCACCAAAGGCCGAGTAGACAACTCGATCCCGCCAAACAGTTAAACAATTTACGTGGTGTGAGTCTTCTTTTCCTCCCAAACTCCAGCGCTGTTGTACAGTGCCGTCATAAAGTAATTTACCGACCGTATTCCCCTGTGTTCCGACAACAAAATATTCATCTCCGACCTGAAGGACGTCGTGTACGTCGCCCAGTTGCTCATCGAGATTTATGTCAACCGCTTCTCCGGCGCGGTAAAGACGGAGGGAGTTAGGCTGAATTGAGCGCGCAAGATGCCCCCCAGACAGAGACAGCCCCGTGGTGCTTAGGTCGTCGATCTGGTGCACTTCGCCGTTTGAGACGGCAAATAGGCCGCCACCATTTGGAGCCGATACTAGGAGTCTGGAAAATACGGATGAATTCGCGGTCACTAGAAAATGTCTCTTAAATACTTCGGGTCAGCTACGCCAACTGGCCCCGCCTTGTCTTTCTCACTCACCACCGGCGCCCCCTCGAGTGGCCACTCCACGCGCAGCGTGGGGTCATCCCACCGGATCGTGCGTTCGCTGGCTCCGTGCCAGTAGGCGGTGGTTTTGTAGAGGAATTCCGTCTCGTCCTCGAGCGCCAGGAAGCCGTGGGCGAAGCCTTCGGGGATCCAGAACTGTTTGCGGTTTGTCGCGGTCAACTCGACCGCCGCCCACTTGCCATAGGTGGTGGAGCCTTCGCGGATATCGACGGCGACATCCCAGGCCGCGCCGCGCACCACGCGGACCAGCTTTCCCTGGGCGTGCGGGGCGACCTGGTAGTGCAGCCCGCGCAGCACATTCTTGTGGCTGATCGAGTGGTTGTCCTGCACGAAATCGACGTCGAGGCCGGTGGCCTCGCGGAAACGGGCGAGGTTGAAGCTCTCGAAGAACGCCCCGCGCTCGTCTGCGAACACGCGCGGTTCGAGCACCATGAGCCCTTCGATGTCGAGGCGGGTGACCTGCATCAGCGGCCCTCCCTGAGGATAGAGGTGAGATAGCGGCCGTACCCGCCCTTTTCGAGCGGCTTGGCGAGACGCTCGAGTTGCGCGTCGTCGATCCAGCCATTGCGCCAGGCAATCTCCTCGGGACAGGCGACTTTAAGTCCCTGCCGCTTTTCGAGCGTGGCAATGAACTGGCCGGCCTCCAGAAGGGAATCGTGCGTGCCGGTGTCCAGCCAGGCAAACCCCCGGCCCATGCGTTCGACATGCAGCGTGCCGGCTTCCAGATAGAGCCGGTTGAGGTCGGTAATTTCGAGCTCGCCACGTGTCGACGGCTTGAGTTGACGGGCCAGTTCCACCACCTGCTCGTCATAGTAGTAAAGGCCGGTGACGGCATAGTTCGATTTCGGCGCTGCCGGCTTTTCCTCGATCGAGGTGACGCGGCCCCCCTCGTCGAAGCCGACGACGCCGTACCGCTCGGGGTCGTTGACGTGGTAGGCGAAGACCGTGGCACCCGTTTCACGGGATGCGGCGCTGCCCAGGAGGCGCGGCAGGTCGTGGCCGAAATAGATGTTGTCGCCGAGAACCAGGGTCGACGGGCGCCCGGCCACGAAGTCGGCGCCGAGGATGAAGGCCTGCGCGAGGCCGTCCGGCGTGGGCTGCACGACGTAGTGGAACTCCATGCCCCACGCCGACCCGTCGCCCAGCAGTTCCTTGAACCGCGGCAGGTCGGCCGGGGTGGAAATGACCAGCACCTCCCGGATGCCGCCATGCATCAGCGTCGAGAGTGGATAGTAGATCATCGGCTTGTCGTAGACCGGCAGCAACTGCTTGGAGACGCTGAGCGTCGCCGGATGAAGCCGCGTACCGGCGCCCCCCGCAAGAACGATGCCGCGACGGTTCATGACAGGGCTCCCACCAGGGTCGCGATGGTTGGGCGCACATCGTCCCGCCAGGCGGGCAGGTCACGACCTAGCGCCGTGCGCAGCTTGTGGGTCGACAGGTGGGTGTTGGCGGGCCGCGCCGCCGGCGTCGGAAACGCCGACGAAGGGACGGGCAGGATGCGCTCGACCTTGAGCTTCGCGCCGAGCCGGCGGGCTTCCTCGACGACGAAACCGGCATACTCGTATCGGCTCGCCTCGCCCTCGGTGGTCAGGTGATAGAGACCTGCCGGCAGGGGGCGGCCGGCCGCGCCCTGCTCGATGATGCGGGCGATCACCTCGGCAATCAGCCGGGCGCTGGTGGGGCAGCCCGACTGGTCGTCGACCGCCCGCAACTCTTCGAGCTTCGCCGCCGCTTCGAGAATCTTCGCGGCGAAGTTGGCATGCAAGGCGGAGTGTACCCAACTGGTGCGCAGCGTGATGTAGTCGGCCCCGGTCGCGGCGATCGCCAGTTCGCCATCGAGCTTGCTGCGGCCATAGACGTTGACCGGCGATGTCGGATCGTCCTCGACATAGGGCTCGGGCTTTTTGCCATCGAACACATAGTCGGTGGAAATATGGATCAGTCGCGCGCCGGTCTCGCGCGCCACCGCCGCCAGCCGCCCCGGCGTGGTGGCGTTGACGAGCGTCGCGATCTCGGGTTCGGACTCTGCCTTGTCGACGGCTGTGTAGGCGGCTGCGTTGACGATGATGTCGGCGCCCTGTCTCCGCACCACCGCTGCCACGTCGTCGGGGCGGGTGAAATCGGCCCCGGCGCGCCCGTAGGCGACGATCTCGCCCAGTGGTGCGAGGGTCGCAGTGAGCGCCGTGCCGACCTGTCCGTCGCGGCCGAGGATCAGAATCTTCATCCGTAGTGCCTCGCAATCCAGTCTCGATATGCCCCGCTGGTCACGTCCGCCACCCAGTCGGCGTGGTCGAGGTACCATTCCACGGTGCGGGCGAGGCCCTCGCCGAAGGCTACGGCCGGCCGCCAGCCAAGGTCGCGTTCGATGGTGCTGGCATCGATCGCATAGCGGCGATCATGCCCGGGACGGTCGGTCACGAAGGCGATCTGATCGGCATAGGACTTGCCATCAGGCCGCGGACGGCGTGCATCGAGCAGGGCACAGATGGTGCGGACCACCTCGAGGTTCGCCATCTGGTTGTTGCCGCCCACATTGTAGGTAGCGCCAGGCGCGGCGCGCTCGAGTACCAGGCGAATTGCGGCGCAGTGATCGCCGACATAGAGCCAGTCGCGTACCTGCTGCCCGTCGCCATAGATCGGCAGCGCCTTGCCGATCAGCGCATTGTGGATCACCAGCGGGATCAGCTTTTCGGGAAATTGGTAGGGCCCGTAGTTGTTCGAGCAGTTGGTGACGAGCGTATTGAGCCCGAAAGTCTCGCGATAGGAGCGGACGAGGTGATCTGAACTCGCCTTGCTGGCCGCGTAGGGGCTGTTGGGCAGGTAGGGATTGGTCTCGGTGAAGGCCGGATCGTCCGGCCCCAGCGTGCCGTAGACCTCGTCGGTCGAGACGTGCAGGAAGCGAAACGCGATCCGCGCCGCCTCGTCCAGCTCGGCCAGATATCCGCGCACCGCTTCCAGCAGGTGCAGCGTGCCCATCACGTTGGTTTCGAAGAACGGAGCCGGTCCCGTAATCGAGCGGTCCACATGGCTCTCGGCCGCGAAGTTGATCACCGCCCGTACCTGGCCTTGCCGCAGCAGCCGGCCGACCAGCGCGGCGTCGCCGATCGACCCGTGCACGAAGCTGTGCCGCTGGTCGGCCTTAAGTGAAGCGAGGTTGCCGGCATTGCCGGCGTAAGTCAGCGCGTCGAGCGACACGACTGGCTCATTCGATGCAGACAGCCAGTCGAGCACGAAGTTCGAGCCGATGAAGCCGGCGGCTCCGGTTACGAGAATGGTCACGCTGCAAAAGCTCCGCTATGCGGCGTGACCATGGCCGCGTCCGGACGACAGTTACAAGACATCACAGCTTGCCCAACAGTCCGGCGAGGTAAAGCGAGAGTTGTCCGATCGTCGTCTGGCGGTAGACACCCGACCGCCAGAGGCTGACGATCCGCTGCGGCAGCCTGCCATGTCGCGCCTTGCAGAAGTGATCGAACTTGGCTGCCGCATCCGGAGTGAGCAGGTCGCGGCAGGCTGCGAGAGCGCTCATGTTGAGGTTGTTCCAGCCGACATAGCGACCGCTGAGCGCGAATCGGGCGCGGTCGATCCGAGCCTGGAACCCTAGGTTCGAACCGATAAGGTTGGCGTCGTGCTGGCGATAGCGGACGTGGGGGGTTTCGGAATAGATGACCTTGCCGCCGGCCCCCGCGATGATGAGGTACGCGAACCAGTCGTGACTGACGAAATCGGTGCGCCGGGCGGCCTCGCGCAACAGCTCATAGGCGGCGCGATTCATCACCATGGTGTTGCCGCCACCGATCGACTGCACCAGGGCGTTGGCAAAGTCTGGCGTCCTCCGGAACAACGTCGAGAACGACACGTCGCGGTCATCGACATCGGTCACCACCGTGCGAGCGCAATAGAGCGCCGGGCGAGCCCCATGCTGGTCGAGCGCCTCGGCGGCGACCCTGGTCTTCTCGCTGAGCCAGATATCGTCCTGGTCGCAGAACGCGACATAGTCGGCATCGATGTCATACTCTGCAAGGAGCTTGCGGAAGTTACCCGCGAAGCCAAGGCGCGGGCCGGCGTCGACGTGAAATCGGCCTTTGTTCCAGATTGCCTGCCAACTGGTCAGCAACTCCATCGTGTTGTCCGTCGAGCTGTCGTCGGACACAAACACGTCGATGGATGGCCAGTTCTGGGAGACCACCGATCGCAACTGTGCATCGAGGAATCTTGCGCCGTTATACGTCGCCAGCAGAACCGCCAGTTTACCCGCGCCAGTAGCGGCCCGCTGGTCCAATATCATTCAAGTCACCTGTATGGACGCCCGAACCCTTAGGTCCAGCCGGCTTCTTCGCTGCAATACCTTGGCGCGGTCAAGTCTGTCCGCAATACCGCCGAGCACCATAGAGGGCAGGCGTGCCCGGAGTAAGGCGGTTCCTTCGAAAGACATCCCGCTAAGCGTTATGTGTCCAAAAAAACCCAATGATGGCAGAGGCTTGCGCCAACGGTTCCCGATTGTCACAGCGGCTTTTCCTTTGGCGCAAGTGGTAAGGTCACGACGGTCCGGCGCGGCATATACGGGAAGTTAACCATAGAGGCGCAGGCTCGAGCTACATCCGCGATGGGAGGTTCCGCCATGGAGCTTCTGCTTCTGCTACTGCTGATTCCCGTCGTGTGGCTGATGCTGCTGCCGTCGCGCATCGCCGGCTCCCTCAAGCGTCATCGCTATGCTGCCGCCGCCGTGGTGGCGATCGTGGCCCTTGGTGGTCTGCTTGTGCTGCAGTTCCGCCAGCCCGAACAAACCCACACCGACTACGCCCAAGGGGATTCTGCCCTCCGCGCCCTGCTGGAGTAGGGGGCGACGTACTGCCGCCGCCGCATCATCACCATGCGATTGCCGACCATGCTCCAAGCCGCAGGACCCCGCCATGCTGGGAGTACGTCCCGGTCGAGACAGGCTGCCGGTCGACGACGCACCCCAGATCCGCGGGCCGGGAAGTCGGGTTGAGAGCCAATGACTGGAAACCAGCCTCGAACTCCCACGTGATGATCAGGCTGTTTCCATGTCGTGCCGACCGGGCATCGAGGCAAGGCGTGGCGGCAAGCGGCCAAAGCCGTTCCCTGCGCCAGTCGGCCAGCCGGCGAAACCGCTCGAGCGCTGCCCTTCGGTCGGGGTGTTGGAAGTCGTCCCACGGCAATTTGGCCATGGCGAACGTGTGAGGATCGTTCGGCTCGGGTAGCGATCCGTCGTCGACGTCCTCTCCGAACACTTCTCGCATCTGCCTGTACCGACCGTCGCTCATCCGCTGCGCCACGTCATCGGGCAAGTCGATGAAGAAGGGAAAGCCGCTTGTGATGTTGGCTTCGTCGCCCATGAAGCACAGCGGTATCTGTGGGGCCATGAACTTCACGAAGTGCACGAAGTCGAGCCGGTCGGGATGGATGCGCTCGCTGAGCCGCTTTGCATCGGCCCGATTGCCCAGCTGATCGTGGTTCTCCACGTAGGTGATGAAGCTGTCCGGCGGGAGCTTGGCGGCTGCCCCGCCGCGAGTGCGACCATCGCTGCCACCGCCCTCTGTGGGATCGTGGACAAAGCCGTTTGCCAACGCCTTCTCGAGATCGGCGTACGGATCCTTGGCCGGATCATCGTAGCCGGTCTTCTTGCCCTCGCCTGTCACGAGGTAGGCGAGCACGTGGTGCATGTCATCATTCCACTGTGCCAGATAATGGACCGGAGCATTCGACGCGTTGCGCTCGAGCCAGCGGAACGAGTTGCGGACGTTCTCTATGATGAGGCGGCAAACCGGCTTAACCGCCTTGGCGGCCCGTGCCAGCTCAATGAGGAACTCATCGCGGCTGCCTGTCCGAATCTCGTGGACGCTGTCGAAGCGCAGACCGTCAAAGTCGAACTCCGCGAGCCACATCGCCGCGTTCTCGCAATAGAAACGGCGCACCATCGGTTCGTCGAAGTTGATTGCCGGCCCCCAGGGGGTCGACTCGCCGTCCTTAAACCACTCTGGGGCATATGCAGGCACCGAGTTGGCCGTCTCGCCAAAATGGTTGTAGACGACATCGAGCACCATGAGCAGGCCCAGTTCATGCGCCCGATCCACCAGGGCCCGCAGATCACCTGGCGACCCGTAGGCGTGCTCGGGCGCGAAGATGAGCGTGCCGTCGTAGCCCCAGTTGCGTGCGCCGGGGAACTCGTTGACGGGCATGATCTCCAGGCAGGTGAAGCCCCCGTCGCGAAAATGTTCCAGACGGTCGGCGAGGGCGGAAAACGTGCCCTCCGGGGTTGCCGAACCGACGTGAACTTCGCAGATGACCGCTTCGTGCCAGGGCCGTGAGAACCCCGACCGACCGACCGGTCGGGAGGGGCGCCCGGACGACGCTCCACCCGTCCGCGTCGTCCATTTGCTGACGGGAAGCGAGGTCGGGGAACGTCACCCCGCCCGACAGAAACATGTAGCGTGTGCCCACACCAGCGTCCGCTACGTCCGCACTCCAGAATCCGTCCGCGGATCGGGTCATCGCCAGCGGCGCGCGGCCATCGATGAGAAGATCCGCCGAGGCGGCAGACGGCGCCCAGAGCCGGAACACGGTGCCCGTTGGAGTTATCAATGGCCCGAACCGCGGCGCCTCTGTAATCTGGACAAGCTGGTTCATCGTGCGATCTCACGTGCTGCTTCAGTTTCTACTCATGCCCCATCCGGTCGATCCCAGAAGCGCAGGGCTCCGCAGGCGGCGATGAACGCCTTGGCGTCGTCCGCGGTTGCCAGCGAGACGAAGCCGTCATCCAGGTCGTCGGGCAACCCGGCCTTGGCCAGCAGCTTCTTCGCAGGCTCGGTGAAGGCCACGAACTTGTAGTGAGCGCAGGCGTCGGCGACGAAATCCCGTGCGGGCGGCAGTTTGAGCAGTCCGAGGGCGCCCTCCTCGCCGGCGAGGATCGCCACGGCGTCGAAGACCACCGACGGTCCACCATCGATCTTGTGGTGAGCGGCAATGAGCGTGCCATCGCTCGCTTCCACCCCACCGACCGCCGGTGCGATCAGCTCCATGACGGCGCCTGCTGCGTCCACCGCCTGCTTGAGCGCATCGATCAGGGCGGCATCGACGCCATCAGTGACCAGCACGCCGAGCTTCCTGCCCTTGAAGGTACCTGGCGGGTTCTTGAGGATGCTCAGGGCGTCCGAGGTCGGCAGGTCATCACGCGGCTGCACCATCGGGCTAGCCGCCTTGGGCAACGTTCGCAGCCCCAGTCCGTCGGCCACCGTCTGGGCCAGATCGGCATCGACATTGAGCAGGTGAGAGACAACTCGCACACGGATGGCAGGGGTTTCGACCTTGCTCAGCTCGAAGACCAGGGCATCGGCGATATGGCGCTGCTCGATGAGATGCTGGCTGCGGTAGAACTGCCGCGCCTGGCTGTAGTGGTCGGCGAAGCTCTCGGGACGAATCCGCTGCTTCGGGCCTTCGGGCTCATCTGCGATAGACCGGAACCCAGCTTCGGTCTCCCTCGGTCCGCCAATCTCGGGACCCCAGGAGTTCGGCTCGTAATTGGCGCGGCCGCGCGGGTTGTGGAAGGCCATGTGGCCGTCCTGCTGGAAATTGTGGAACGGGCACTTGGGCGCGTTGATCGGCAGGTGCGTGAAGTTGGGGCCGCCCAGCCGCTTCAGCTGCGTATCGAGGTATGAGAAGTTGCGGCCCTGCAGCAGGGGGTCGTTCGAGAAGTCGATGCCTGGAACGATGTTCTGCGTCATGAACGCGACCTGCTCGGTCTCGGCGAAGAAGTTCTCGGGCATGCGGTCGAGGACGAGCCGACCGACCGGGATTGCCGGCAGCAGCTCCTCGGGTATGAGCTTGGTCGGATCAAGCACGTCGAAATCGAAGCTGTCTGCGAACGCCTGGTCGAACGTCTGGAGGCAAAGCTCCCATTCGGGGAAGTCGCCCATCTGGATGGAATTCCACAGGTCGCGGCGGTGGAAGTCGGGGTCGGCGCCATTGATCTTGACCGCCTCGTTCCAGACCACCGACTGCATGCCGAGCTTCGGCTTCCAGATGAACTTGACGAAGCTCGACTTGCCCTCGGCGTTGACCAGCCGGAAGGTATGGACACCAAAGCCCTGCATGAAGCGGAACGAGCGGGGGATAGCGCGATCCGACATGGTCCACATGATCATGTGCATGGACTCGGGCGTCAGCGAGATGAAGTCCCAGAAATTGTCATGGGCGCTCTGTGCCTGCGGGAAGCCCCGATCCGGCTCGTCCTTCACCGAGTGGATGATGTCGGGAAACTTGATCGCATCCTGGATGAAGAACACGGGGATGTTGTTGCCGACGAGATCCCAGTTGCCCTCCTGCGTGTAGAACTTGACCGCGAAGCCGCGCACATCACGCGCCAGGTCGAACGAGCCCTTGTTGCCGGCGACAGTGGAGAACCGGACGAACACCGGCGTCTTCTCGCCGGCCCGCTGGAACAGGTCGGCCCGGGTCAATTCGGTCAGCGGCTCATAGGTTTCGAAGTAGCCGTGTGCCCCGTAGCCGCGTGCGTGCACAACGCGCTCCGGGATGCGTTCATGATCGAAGTGGAAGATTTTCTCGCGAAAATGCGTGTCCTCGATCAGCGCGGGCCCGCGCGCGCCCTGCTTGAGAGTATTCTGGTCGTCGCTGACCGGCATGCCCTGCTGGGTGGTGAGAACGTCGTAGCCGTCCTCGGCAACCTGATGCGTCTCGCCGCCATTGCCCCTGCGAACCTGCAGGTCCGCGTTTGTCGCTGCGCTTTTCGATGTCTTAGCCATGCTGGCCTCCGCTGATGCTGCCTCAATCAGCCGGATTACGAAACGTTCCACACCGGTTCGGAAGCTTCGACGGGAAGGGTGTTGTGGCCTGCGCCAGTGGCGATCATGGCGCGTTCGTCACAGCCTCGAAGCACAGTTCGGACGCGCGAAAGAACCTCATTCCATGTCCGCTTTTTCTTTGGCCGATGCCAGCACTGGAGCTAGCGCCCACGACACGGGCGCGGCGATCACAATGGACGCCAGGGTCACCCTGACGAGGGAGCTGCCGACATCAGACAGACTTCCAGCCAGTATCGCGACCGCGATCAGCCCGGTGCCGAGCAACACCGTCTGGCAGATCGGATAGAGGATTGCAGATATGAAGAGCCGGCAAGACATAACTGTCCTCGCATGGATTCCAGCGAGGAACATCAATTCAGAGCGAAAGTTCCTTGGTGGGGGGACGGTTCACCGGGCTTTCGAAGCGATGCTTGGAGGCAATGCAGAGGTATCAAGAAGACGCCTTGCGACTAAGCGTGAGTTTTGCCGGTGACGAGACACCACCACGACACGGCTGGTCAGAGGCCAAGTGGGTGCAAGCCGTCGAGCTGTGGCCTTCGCCTGGTGTAGCCGAACGAGTGTTCCGATCGCCCCCCTCAAAAGGGCTACACGCCCCGCGAGTTGCCGTCGGACCACACCCAGTCGCGTATCTCAGGCATGTCGTCGCCGTGCTCGCGGATGTAGGCACTGTGTTCTGAAAGCCGGACATCAACAAACTCGGTGAATGCTGCGCGCCTGCCCGCAAGGGCGCCAACCCGGTCCACTGCCGCCTTGGCGAGGTGGAAGCGATCCAGTTCGTTGAGCACCGCCATGTCGAACGGCGTCGTCGTGGTGCCTTCTTCCTGGAACCCGTGGACATGAAAATTGGCGTGGTTCCGGCGGCGATAGGTGAGCCGATGGATGAGGGCGGGATACCCGTGGAAGGCGAAGATCACGGGCTTGTCCGTGGTGAAGATCGCGTCGAATGCGGCGTCATCCATGCCGTGGGGGTGCTGGCTCGGAGCCTGCAAGGTCATCAGGTCGACGACGTTGACGAAGCGAACCTTTAGTTCGGGGCACTGCTGGCGCAGTATCTTCACGGCGGCGAGGGCTTCCATCGTGGGCACGTCACCGGCGCTGGCCATCACCACGTCCGGTTCATCAGAACCGCAGTTCGAGGCCCATTCCCATGTTCCAAGCCCCGCCTTGCAATGGGCTGCGGCGGCGTCACGGCTCAGCCACTGCGGTGCGGGTTGCTTGCCGGCAACAATGACGTTGATGTAGTCGCGGCTGCGCAGGCAGTGATCAACGACCGAGAGCAGGGTGTTGGCATCCGGTGGCAGGTAGACGCGCACCACGCTCGCCTTCTTGTTCATGACATGGTCGAGAAAGCCCGGATCCTGATGGCTGAAGCCGTTATGGTCCTGGCGCCAGACATGCGAGGTCAGCAGATAGGTCAGCGAGGCGATTGGTTTGCGCCATGGCACGTCCTTGGCGACATTCAGCCATTTCGCATGCTGGTTGAACATCGAGTCCACGATGTGGATGAAGGCCTCGTAACACGAGAAGAAACCGTGCCGGCCGGTCAGCAGGTATCCCTCAAGCCAGCCCTGGCACAGGTGCTCGCTGAGCACCTCCATCACCCGCCCGTCCGCGGCAAGCTGGCGGTCGGTTTCGAGTTGTTCGCCGAGGAACACGCGACTGGTGGTCTCGAATACCGCCCCCAGCCGGTTGGATTCGGTTTCGTCCGGGCCGAACACCCTGAAATTGCTGGCGTCCGAGTTGAGCCTGAACACATCGCGAAGGAACTCGCCCGCCGCGCGCGTGGCCTCGCCGCTCAAGGCTCCGGGGGCCACGACATCAAGGGCATAGTCGCGAAAGTCGGGAAGCTTCAGGTCCGCGAGCAGCAGGCCGCCATTGGCGTGCGGATTGGCGCCCATCCGACGCCCGCCAGTGGGCGCCAGTGCGGCCAATTCGGGCCGTAGCCGTCCCGTCGGGTCGAACAGTTCTTGCGGCCGATAGCTCCTCAGCCAGGTCTCGAGGATTTCGAGGTGGCCCGGAACCTCTGCCAGCTTCGCCAGCGGCACTTGGTGCGAACGCCACGTCCCCTCGGTGGGTTTGCCATCGACTTCCTTGGGACCTGTCCAGCCCTTGGGCGAGCGCAGGACGATCATCGGCCAGGCTGGCCGACCCGTTTCGCTGCCGTCACGGGCACGGGCCTGTATCGAGCGGAGGTCCGCGAGGACCGTTTCGAGCGTCGCCGCCATCAGCTGGTGCATGGTGGCCGGATCATCGCCTTCCACGTAGTGCGGGACGTAGCCATAGCCGCGGAACAGCGCGTCGAGCTCCTCGTGGCTGATCCGCGACAGGACGGTGGGGCTCGCGATCTTGTAGCCGTTCAGATGCAGTATGGGCAGCACCGCGCCATCCCGCGCCGGGTTCAGGAACTTGTTGGAATGCCAGCTTGTCGCCAGCGCGCCGGTCTCTGCTTCGCCATCGCCGACCACGCACGCCACGACCAGGTCGGGATTGTCGAACGCGGCCCCATAGGCGTGCATGAGGGAGTAACCCAGTTCTCCCCCTTCATTGATCGAGCCCGGCACCTCCGGGGCGACGTGGCTGGGGATACCGCCCGGCCAGGAGAACTGCGTCATCAGCCGCTTCAGGCCGGCCAGGTCCCAGCCGACGTCAGGATAAAGCTCGCTATAAGTCCCTTCCAGGTAGGTGTTGGCGACCAGACCCGGTCCGCCATGCCCCGGCCCGGTGACGTAGATCATGTTGAGATCCAGCGCCTTGATCATCCGGTTGAGGTGAACGTAGACGAAGTTCAGACCCGGCGTCGTGCCCCAATGCCCCAGGAGGCGCGGCTTCACATGGGCCAGGGTCAACGGCTCCGTCAGCAGGGGATTGTCCCTGAGGTAGATCTGGCCGACCGACAGATAGTTCGCAGCCCGCCAGTAGGCGTCCATGAGGGCCAGTTCGTATGCCGAGAGCGAAGTCGTCATGACAGTTGATCCTTGTGCTGCAGAATTGCGGCGACCGCGGTGGCGATGACCGCTTCTTCGTCAGTTGGTATGACGCGAACTGAGACCCGCGAGGTTGAACTTGATATGACAGCGGCCGCGGACTGGTTGGGCGCGTTGTCGATGTCGATGCCGAGAAACCCGAGGCCGCTGCAGATGCGCTTGCGGATCTCGGCAGACTGCTCCCCGATGCCGCCGCTGAACACGAGCACATCGAGGCCGCCCAGGCTGGCCGCAAGGGTGCCGATGCTTTGCCTGATCCGATAGCAGAACAGCGCCAGGGCCTCGGCTGCCCGTGGGTCAGTCGCTTCGGCCGCGAGGAGCTCCCGCACATCTGCGCTGGTGCCCGAGATGCCGAGCAATCCCGATTGGTGATTGACCATTCGATCGAAGGACCGGGCATCCATGCCCTCGGATTCCGCAAGGTAGCGAACCAGTCCGGGGTCAAGGTCGCCGCTGCGGGTTCCCATCGGCACCCCGGCTGCGGGCGTGAAGCCCATCGATGTATCGACGCTGCGGCCACCATGGACCGCAGCCAGGCTGGCGCCATTGCCCAGATGTGCAAGCACAAGCCGGCCGGCCGCTACCTGCTCTCCGGCCTGGCGCCGCAGGTCCCGCAGCAGATAGCTGTAGGATAGGCCATGAAAGCCGTAACGCTGCACACCCTGCTCGTGGAGGCGGCGCGGGATCGGCAGCATTCGGGCGACCAGTGGCATGTCGCGGTGGAAGGCGGTGTCGAAACAGGCGACTTGCGGCAGCCCCGGATCGCGGGCGAGGCAGGATTTCAGCATCGCAATCTCGGCGGGCAGATGCTCCGGCGCATATGAGGAAATGCGTTCGAGTTCGCCGATGAGCGCGTCGTCGATCCTGCCATGGGCGCGATAGTTCGGCCCCCCATGGACAATGCGATGGCCAATCGCCGCGATCGCCTCGGGGCCGACCTCGCGGTCGAGCCAGCCAAACAACGCGTCGAGCGCTTCGACGTGGCTCGCCGCCGGCACATCGCTGGTCTGCCGCTCCAGATCTACGCCCTCGACTTCGAAGGTGCTGCCCGGGCGCCCGATCCGATCCAGCTTCCCGCCAAGTCGCCGAGTCTTGCCATCCAGCTCGAAGAGCGAGAACTTCAGGCTCGAGGACCCACCGTTGAGCGTGAGCGCATATCGACGATCAGACCCCGATCCCTGCCGGCCCATGCTCTCGGCTCCCGATTGTGCGGTCATGAAGATTGGCGGTGTGCTCTCAACGGTTCGGGTTCCGATGCAGTCCCGCATCTGGACCACGTCACCCGGCCGAGGGAGTAGCGGCAAGAATCGTTCCCCTACTCGGGTCGTCCGATCCGAAGGTGATCTTCGACGCCAGCGGCGCCTGGAACATTGTCCACGATGACGCGGATGGCCCGATGTTCCTGAGCGCTGCTGGTCGACCCGTTGAGGTGGACGATTCCGCGTTCGACCGTCACGGTGGGAAGGGTAGCCATCGGCAGGGCCTCACCCAGGCGGGCCAGTACGCTCAGACGAAGGGCATCGTTGCCTTTGGCGATCGTTCCCGGAGTAGTACGAGCGATGATTCCGAGCAGGTCCGCACGGCTGACCATGCCGACGAGACGCCCAGCGCGGATGATGGGCACCCGTTTGATCTTCCGGCTGAGAAGCAAGCTGGCGATCTCCTCGACCGTAGCGTCCTCTGCCAGTGTGGCGACCGGCGTCGTCATCACGTCTTTGACGCACCAGCTGTTCGCCTTGATGATGATCTCGTAGGACTCGTTGGCCGAGAGTCCCGGTGGGGGCCCCTGGCCGAATTCCATCCGCCTGATGAGGTCACCTTCGGTGATCATCCCGACAAGGATGCCATCGTCGTCCACGACCGGCAGGCCGCTCACGCCGCCCTCGAGCATGAGCCGCGCGGCATGCGCTACACTGTAGCCTGGGCTTATCGTGACGATCTGGCGAGTCATGACGTCGGTGGCGTTCACTTCCATCCCTCAACTTGACTTCTGTCCAAGCCAATACTGGCCGGTCGCTAGGCCGCACCTTTCCGCACACCGCAATGTTCCGTGTTGATCCTGATCAAGCTGGGAGCGGCATACCGACAAGCATGAACCGCCCTGCTGAACAGAGGATGGGTCTGGGGAAAGGGGATGCGGGTGCTCGAGCACGGGTGCCCCGCCGCTCGGCAGGAACTTCTAGTCGTCGCCGCGAGCCTGCTTTCCTCGCCTGGCCGCTGACGGCGGCCTATTCCTGCCTGCGTGAGGCCGCCAGCGCATAGAGGTGCCAAGTTGCATGGCCGAGTACCGGCACGACGACAACCAGCCCAAGAAAGAACGGCAGCATCGACACCATAGTCACGGCGGTCACCACAATGCCCCATCCGAGCATCGTAACCGGACTTGCCAGCACGCCGCGGACCGACGCCAACATCGCAGTGACGAAGTCGAGTTCAGTGTCGAGCAGCATCGGCATTGCGAACACGGTGAGCGAGAACAGCACAAGCGCCAGGACCAGTCCGACCAGGGTGCCTACTGCGAGGAACGTCAGCCCGCTTTGGGTCGTAACCACGACCTGAGCAAACTTCTCGAGGCTGGATGGCGCTGAGAACCCCATGAACAGCGCGAGCAGTATGCGTGCCTGATACAGCCAGACCCAGAATACGAACAGAACGACAAACGCCATCCAGCCGAGTTGACGTTCCCGCTGATGGAACACCGTGACCAGAATGGATTTCCAGGTCAGCGGCTCCTTGGCTTCGAGGCGCCGGCTGACTTCATAAAGTCCAGCCGCGGCGAACGGACCGATCAACGGAAAGCCTAGCGCGATCGGAATGATCATCCACGGTGCGTTGTAGGTGGCGAGCAGGGCGTAGATGGCTATGCCACCCGCCGCGAACACTCCGCCGAAGAACAGGCCGTAGAGCGGCGCCCGAAGGGCATCGCGCAGTCCCAGGCGCAACGCTGCCGCAATGTCCTGCATCCCCACTGCGCGAAGTTTGGGTGCAGTTGAAACCCGTGCGTGAAGATCCGGCATCGTCTCCCCCCTTGTTGTCGGACTGCTTTGGCCTGAGGCGCTTTCCCCTAGCGTTTCACGAGAGCACAGACTGCAGGTTGACGCAGGTCAAAGCCGTTGACCTGGGCGCGCTTGCGTGCGGTCGACAGGTGAGGTCCTGCGAGCTGTAGCCCCAGGAACCCGGCAAACCGAGGCGAGAGGCTTCGGCGCCCACCCAAAGCGCTCGATCCACCGCCGTGTCAGTTTCTGTGATGACCGTTGACAGCAGGCCGGTGACATCAAACCGGGCACGCGTTTGGAGCCACGCTTTGCCAGCGGTTCCGGCCATGCACCGAGGTGCTACGATGCAGGCATCCCGACCGAAGGCTAGCGAAGCAGTCAGCGAAGATCAGGTTGGCAGATGCGGCCTTTTGCACTCCGCAGGTGAGGTGGACAAGGGGACTGACGGTCGCGGAGCAGATCGCGCCATCGAGCCGGGGTGCCACTTGTGGACACTAAAAGAATAGTGCGTTTTCTGGTCGGCGCCATTTCGGCAGATTCTCAGAGGTTTTATCCGCCTGTTGCGTGAAAATTACACGGATATATATCCGGCCACTCACAAAATTGACTGCCCCTGATTTATCCACATACCGCGCGCAATTGCCTCGACAACTCCTGTCCAGCGTCGTTATTCGAACCTGTGAGAGACACATTGTCACGTCATCGTGTTTCTCACGGACTGCAGGAGAGCATCCCGTCAGTGATCGGCTAACCGGTCGCCGCTTCATCTCCCCAACATTGGAGCTAAACTCCCATGAAGAAGATCGTAATTTCCTCGTTCATCGTGCTCGGTCTGTCGACCGCTGCTTTCGCCCAGGTGGCGACTGATTTCACGTCCGTGGACACCGATGTCAGCGGTGGCGTATCGCTGGCAGAAGCGCAGTTTGCTTGGCCCGAAATCACAGCGGAGGTCTTTGCGGCCGCGGATCTCGACGTCAGTGGCGAACTGTCGGCAGATGAATACGTAGCAGTCGTATCGGCCGCAGCAGTCCCCGCAAGCTAACTTTTCCGCCTATCTGGTCTGCTGAACAGAAGCCACCCTGGGCCTTCCAGGGTGGCTTTACTTTTGCCGCAAACGGTGGCGCCTTTTCAGCGGCTTGCGAGCGCCCCCCATCCATTTTGGACATTTCGAAACGCGGCCGTCCGAACGCTGAAGCTCTCCATCCTCCCGCGGAAGCTGCCTGGAACCTCGGCGCGGCGATCGCCCCATTGCCCTGCGTTGGCTTGGGATTCCACACCTCCAGCCGATCGGGCAAAGGCGATGCGGGGGGTGTTTGGCTACATCCACCTGTTTGTGCGCGGCGAGCCGGAAATGAAGCGTGAGCTCGAGAAAGCACGATCGCATCTCGCGCCGGATGGCATGATGTGGGTGTCGTGGCCGAAACGGGCGTCCGGCGGCGGGATGACGATGAAGGACGTGATCCGTGTCGGCTACGACCTAGGGCTGGTCGAGAGCACGGGGCTCAGTGTCGATGGCATGGTCGGGGCTTAAGTTCACTTGGCCCAGGGCCGGGAAGACGTATCACAACAGCTATGGCAAATTGCCGAAGGCGCGAGCACGGGTATCGGCCAGAGCCGCGAGGTACTGCTCAAGGCGACTGCTTAGAACCTTATCAAGCTCGCCACACTCAGTCCAATTACCGTGCTCGCTTAGACTCGGCAGCACTTTGCGGGCCAATCGCCCCGCAGGAACCACGGCCCGGGACTCACCAGCAGCGAAGCGCCCGCAATCGCCGAATAAGTCAACGACATCGGCCAAAAGCGGCCCTCGGAAGAGCAACGCATTGGCGCCGCTGATCGCGCCGCGGCGATGCGCACCGTCGGCGCCGCGTGCCGTATTCGTGAACACCAGCGCGAGCGATGCGACCATCGTGTGCCCTGACACGTTGCATTGGTGCAACCGGAGAACAGTGATGACCTATATCGATGCATTCGTCGTTTCCGTGTCAAAAGACAAGGTCGAAAGCTACCGTGCCATGCTGGCCGAAAGTGCCGCGTTATGGAGACAATGCGGTGCACTGTCCTATGTCGAAGCCCTAGCCGACGACGTTCCCCATGGCGAAGTGACGTCATTTCCGCGCGCCGTGCAGGCCACAGATGATGAACTTGTGGTCCTGTCCTGGGTCACGTGGCCATCCCGAAGCGCCCGCGATGTGGGCAACAAGAAGGTTATGGCTGATCCACGCATGACGGCGCTCATGGAGAAGCTGCCTGTTGATGGGAAGCGAATGATCTTTGGTGGCTTCGAGACAATGATAGAAGCATAGACGAGTGACCACTGGGACACTCTGGGCATAGGCCCCTGCGAAGACCAAGCTCCAGGGAATTGCGGGGCTGGATGTCTTGGTGCCGGCGCCTCTCTATCACCAGAGGAGCCGGTAGATTTAAGTTATTAAAATCATTAAGAATTCTAGACTGGCTGGGGAACCTGGATTCGAACCAAGATTGACGGAGTCAGAGTCCGTAGTTCTACCATTGAACTATTCCCCAAGCGCTTGCCTGGACCGCGGGGGCAGGGCCCACCGCGTTGGTGGCGCCTTCTAGCGATAAACTGCACCGGGATCAACACCCTTGCGAAAGTTCCACGCCGAAGATTTCGTACCCCGGGCAAGAGGGACGTGAGCCTTCCCCCGCATCCGCCGTTGTTCGTTCAGTTGGCCACCGGTGCGGCCGCACAGCGCTCATCGGGGTTCCGTCATGCGAGGCTTACCTGGGGAGGCACCAGGCACCACGGTGGCGAGACCTAGGCGCCGTCGGCGCGCCTCGTCGGGCAGCCACGCCATCGGGCTGAAATCCTCCTCTGGCGTATCCTGCAGGTCCTTCCCGCTGCGGCGGCTCTGAGGCAAGCGCGACGGCGAATTGTGGCGTTGCGCTCTTGGCTGCGTTCCTCTACCTTCGATCCCAACTGAGATAGACCCGATTTCCGGGCGCCCACGGCCGAGGCCGGCAGGTGCGACCGGGCGGGAGATGGAGTTGAAGGTTGGCCGATTTCGATCGGTCCGCCGCCGCATCCGGGCCCGAAGGGGTGGAGCGGCACCGTGACGGGCAGGGCGAAAGCCATGTCCAGAAGACCGCAAGAGCCGGGGGGCAACCGGAATCAGGCGGATCGGAGCGGCGGACCTACCCCGCTGGGAATCCATCCCGAAGGCCGCGCGGCCCGCTTTATGCGGCGCTCGATCTCGGCACCAATAACTGTCGCCTGCTGATTGCCCGCCCGCATGAGGCAAGCTTTCGCGTGCTCGACGGTTTCACTCGCATTGTCCGGCTGGGAGAAGGCCTGTCGACAACCGGACGGCTATCCGATGCGGCGATGGAACGGACGATGGAAGCGCTGCGGCTCTGCCGCAACAAGCTGCGCGAGCATGAACCGACCCGCATGCGGCTCATCGCGACCGAGGCCTGTCGCGCTGCCAGCAACGGCGAGGGCTTTATTGCCCGGGTGGAGCGTGAACTCGGCCTGAAGCTCGAGATCGTCGATCGGCAGACAGAGGCGTCGCTTGCCGTTACAGGCTGCGCCGACCTGATCGAGGAGAGCTCCGCCGGCGCCCTGATGTTCGACATCGGCGGCGGATCCTCGGAATTGGCGTGGCTCGATTTCCGCGGCGGCCGGCCGCGGCGGACCGGCCGCATGGCCGCTTCCATCCGCTCCTGGCAGTCACTGCCGGTTGGCGTGGTATCAATTGCCGAAAAGTTCGGCGGTGTGGATGTCACCACTGAGTCTTTCGAGGCGATGGTCGCCTTCGTCGCCGGGCACCTGCGGCAGTTCCGCGGACGCGAGAAGCTGCGGCAGATGATCGCCGATCATCCAGTGCATCTGATCGGCACCTCGGGCACCGTTACGACGCTTGCCGGACTGCACCTGGGGCTCGAGCGCTACGAGCGCCAGAAGGTCGACGGGCTGTGGATGAAGCGCGAGGAGATCGACGCGACGATGTCGGCGCTGCTCGGCATGACCTTCGACCGGCGCGTCGCGCATCCCTGCATCGGCAAGGACCGTGCGGATCTGGTGCTGCCGGGTTGCGCCATATTCGAGGCCATCCGTCGCGAATGGCCGACCGAGCGGGTACGTGTGGCAGACCGGGGTTTGCGCGAAGGTATCCTGATTTCACTGATTGATGCGGACCGGGCCGAGCGCGCCGGCCGTAGCGGAAGGGGCTGACCGTGAAGGTAAAAGGCACGGGGCAGGGGATCGGCCGGCGTTCCGGCACCGATCTCAAGGTGCGGGTGAAGACCGCCAAGGGCCGCAAGATCGGCTCGACGCTGTGGCTGCAGCGGCAGCTCAACGACCCCTATGTGGCGCGGGCCCGGGCCGAGGGTTATCGGTCTCGCGCCGCCTTCAAGATCATGGAGCTCGACGAGCGCTATCACCTGTTCAAGAAGGGGCAGCGCGTCGTTGACCTGGGCATCGCGCCGGGCGGCTGGTCGCAGGTGGCGGCGCCTATCGTCGGGTCCACCAATGCCAATCCGCTGATCGTCGGGATCGACTATCTCGACGTCGATCCACTCGACGGCGTCATCATCCTCAAGAAGGATTTCAACGACGAGGATGCGCCGCAGGCGCTGATCCAGGCGCTCGGCGGACACCAGGTTGACATCGTTCTGTCGGACATGGCGGCGCCGACGACGGGACACCGGGCGACCGACCATATGCGCATCATGCAACTGGTCGAACTCGCCGCGGACTTCGCCGTGCGGGTCCTTGCGCCGGGCGGTACGTTCGTCACCAAGGTCTTCCAGGGCGGCACCGAGCACGAGCTGCTGGCGATGCTGAAGCGGCACTTTGCCACCACCATCCACGCCAAGCCCAAGGCCAGCCGGGTCGGGTCGGCCGAGACCTACCTGCTGGCGCGGGGCTTCAAGGGCAACGTGCCGGAAGATCGCGAATAGCTACTCCGCCGGTTCGCCCTGGGTCCGGTGGCTGTGCATGCTGGCGCTCCTGGGCACACGGGTGAAGATCAGGGCTGAGGCGAGGGTGATCGCAGCCATCAGCCAGAAGGCCCAGTGGAAGTCAGCGAGCAGCGGCTCGCCGCCGTGGATCAGCCTAAAGCCTTCCAGCGCCCCCCCGCCGAGCGCCACGCCGAAGGCCAGCGACAGCTGGACGCTCACCTGTCCGATGACGTTGGCCTGCCCGGCATCCTTGTCGGCGATGTCGGCGAAGATGAAGGCGTTGGTGGTGGTCCAGAACAGCGACTGGAAGAAGCCGGTGATGACCAGGAAGCCCATCATGATGGGCGCCGGTGTGCCCGGCGAGTAGATTCCCATCGCGAGCACACCGGCCGCGGTGATGGTGCAGGCGATGATCAGCGCCAGGCGGAAGCCGATGCGAGCGATGATCCGCTCCGCCACGAACTTCATGGCGAACGCCCCGATAGCCGAGGCGAAGGTCACCATGCCGGTCTCGAACGGGCTGAGGCCGAAGGCCAGCTGCAGCATCAGCGGGAACAGGAACGGCATGGCGCCGGTGCCGAGGCGAAACACCGTGCCGCCGATCATCGTCAGCCGGAACAGCGGCTGCCGGAACAGCCGGAGGTCGAGGATGGGGTACTCGGTGCGCTTGAAGTGGAACCAGTACGCCACCGCCGCGACGATGCCGATGAACATCGAACCGAAGCCGAAGGCGGCGGGCAGGGCGGGGAGCGTCAGCACCGAGATGCCGAAAACCAGCCCGGCAAAGCAGAGCCCGGCCAAGAGGAAGCCGGTGAAATCGAGGTTGCGCGTCTCGTTGCGCTGCCAGTCGGGCAGGTACTTGTTGACGGCCAGCACGCCGAGCAGCCCGATCGGCACGTTGATCAGGAAGATCCAGTGCCAGCTGGCGAAGGTGGTGATGAAGCCACCGATCGGCGGGCCGAGGATGGGGCCGACAAGGCCGGGGATGGAGAGCCACGCCATTGCATCGACGAGCTGGTTGCGCGGCGTCACCCGCACCAGCACGAGGCGGGCCACCGGCGTCATCATCGCGCCGCCCATGCCCTGCAGGAAGCGGCTCAGCACGAAGGTGAGCAGCGAATCCGACACCGCGCAGGCGACCGAGCCGATGATGAACACCACGATGGCCCAGCGAAACACGCTCCGGGCGCCGTACTTGTCGGCCATCCAGCTCGAGATCGGGATGAAGATGGCGAGGGCCACCATGTAGGTGGTGAGCGCCAGTTTCAGCGCGATCGGCTCCGTGCCGATATCGTGGGCGATCGCCGCAAGCGAGGTGGCGATCACCGTCGAGTCCATGTTTTCCATGAACAGGGCGACGGCGAGGATCAGCGGGGTGAGGCGGAGCGAGGTCATCTGGATCAGCTGGCCGGTTCGATGGGCTTGGTGATGGCGGCTCGGTGGCCGGACACGTCGGCGCCGGCGTCCTTGGGCAGGCGCAGGAATGGGATCGCCGAAATCAGCGAGACGCCGGCGACCACGAACCAGGCGAGGTGGAAATCGGCCAGCGACAATTCGCTGCCGGTCAGCCGCGAACTCGCCTCGAGCACTCCACCGGCCACCGCCACGCCGAACGCGACGCTGAGCTGCTGGCCGACCACTGTGATCGCCGACGCCTGGCTGGCGTCCTTTTCGTCGACGTCGGCAAAGCCGAGGGCATTGACGCCGGTAAAGAAGATCGAGCGCAGCACACCGCTGACCAGCAGCGTGGCGTAGAGGAAGATATGGGGCGTTTGCGGAGTGAAAAAGCCGTTGAACGCCAGGGCGAGGCAGGCGGCAATGCTGGCCGCGATCAGCACGCGGGGAAAGCCGAAGGCGGCGAACACTCTCTCGGCGACGACCTTGCTGAACATGGCGCCCAGCGCCCCGATGAAGGTGATCATCCCGCTCTCGAACGGCGTCAGGCCGAACGCCACCTGCAGCATCAGCGGCAGCAGGAAGGGGGTTGCGCCCACGCCGATGCGGAAGATCGAGCTGCCGACCACCGCCGAGCGGAACAGCGGATAGCGCCGGAACAGGCTGGGGTCGAGCAACGGGTGCTCGGTACGCCGGCAGTGCCAGAGATAAATGCCCCCGGCGAGCACCCCGGCCCCTGGCGCCGCAAAGCCCGCGACGATCGGGATCGCCGGCAGGCTGATGACCGACAGCCCGAAAATGATGCCGGAAAACGCGATGGCCGCCAGCACGAAGCCCGGGAAGTCGATGGGCCGCGGGGTGCGGGTCTCGATCTTGGGCAGGTAGATGGTGCTGAGGATGATGCCGGCAATGCCGATCGGGATGTTGATCCAGAAGATCCAGTGCCAAGTGAGATAGGTGGTGAGGAAACCGCCGACCGGCGGGCCGGTGAGGGGGCCGATCAGCCCCGGCAGGGTGAGCCAGGCCATGGCCGACACCAGCTCGTTGCGCGGCGTCGAGCGCACCAGCACCAGCCGGGCCAGCGGCGTCATCATCGAGGCGCCGGTGCCCTGCAGGAAGCGTGAGCCGACGAAGGTCTCGAGCGAGAAGGAGTTGGCGCAGCAGATCGAGCCCACCATGAACACCAGGATCGCCCAGCGGAAGACGTTGCGCGCGCCCAGCCGGTCGGCCATCCAGCCCGACAGCGGGATGAAGATGGCAAGCGCGACGAAGTAGGCGGTGAGAGCCAGCTTCAGCGAGATGGGGTCGGCCCCGATATCGGCAGCGATGGCCGGCAGGGAGGTCGCAATGACGGTCGAGTCCATGTTCTCCATGAACAGAGCGACAGCCAGGATCAGTGGGATGATGCGCAAGGGCCGGGGGCGCCCCCGGTGGAACGCATGGTTAGGATTGAAACGATACCTGATTGCTTTACGGCGATTGCCCGCCGCAGCGCAACCAAGTCTTTAGGTCACTGTTTGCCCGCCACGCGTCGGTGGCGCGATGGTGCCATGGCGCCACCGAATTAGGCATGTGGGTGCTTTAAGTTGCTCCAAATGCCAAGACATGGCTTATTGCAGACAAATTCAATCGATCGGCACCGGGGCAACCATGAAGAGTTTCTCGTCCTTGAGCTTCGCCAGCGACCACGCGGAGTCGCTCGATCTCGCCTTCGCCGCGGTCCAGAAGGACCCGCAGGCGCTGTTCACCGACTTCCAGTGGTTCCTGTTCCAGGGCAAGGACACCATCTTCTTCACCGCCTTTTCGAAGGAGAGCTTCGACAAGGCCAAGCTGAAGGAACTGGTCAAGCGCGTGGTCGCGCTGGCCCCGCAGCTGACGCACGGCTTCGCCGGCGCGCGGCCCGGGCACCCGTTCACCGAAACCCAGCTCGACGCCATCACCTCGGTGGACCTGGTCGATGATTTCGAGGGTTATCCAGACAAGTGGCTCGGCAAGTCCGAGGATATCTTCGACGTGCCCGACCTGCCGCTGTTCCGCTTCATGGCGGCGACCCGCAAGGGCGGGGCGGATGGCGAGGGCCGGGCGTCGATCATCCAGGTGCGCGCCGCCCATGCCGTGCTCGAGGGATCGGACGCGGCGCTGCTGACCCGTTCGCAGACCGCCAACCACGGCATCCAGTCCAACAAGGCCAACAAGGTGTCGCTCGGCACCCGCATCAAGGGTGCGCTGGCCGCCGGCCTCGGGGCGTCGATCCACCTGTTCTTCGCCCACCTGCTGTCGCCGCCGGAAAAGCCCTGGGAATTCCAGACCCTGCCACTCGAGCGCAGCCGCATCCGCCGGATTTCGAACCGGCTCGGCGTGCGCCAGCGCTCGCTCTATTTCGCGCTCGTCACCTACGCGCTGCACTCGGCCAAGGACCGCCGGTTCAACGACGAGGTGATCGCGGCGGCCTATACGATGCTCGACACCAACCGGACCGCAGCGGACGACGACTTCTTCCGCGTCCGGGCGCTGATGGCGAAGTTCCCGTTCAGCGAGGATTTCGTCACCTACGTGAAGGGCGTCGACAAGGCGCTCGACGAGATCGAGGCCAAGGACGTCACCGCCTTCTCGGTGCAGATGATGGCGCTGTTCAAGATGCACCGCACGCTGCATCGCCATATGCCGTGGCTCTACGGCCCGCGCTTCCGCCGCTTCCAGGGCCGCACCGACACCGTGCTGACGCTGGTGCCGCCGCACCGCACCTTCGGGCCGGTGACCGAGTGGATGATGGAGCCGATCTATTGCGGCGCCTTCCACGCCGGCGCCAATATCTGCACCTTCTGTCCCGGCCGCGAGTACATGACGCTGAACTTCACCATGGAGCCGCGGCACATGGAGATGGTCAGCGCGATCGAGCCGCTGATCGACCGGATAGAGACGATGGCGCTGCCGGCTCACGACAAGCCAGCGAGTCACGCCGACGCGTAAGGCAGGGCAAGTTGAAACCCCCAGCCGGCCTTGCCGCCGCGGGTTGTTTCAAAGAAACTGCCCCCTTCGGGCGCAGTGAAGCGGGGCCGGCGAGGCTTGCGCCCCGACGCGGTTAGTCCGCAAAACAAATGAGGCTCTCGCCTCGCCGGCCGATCGGGGTTTTGGGCTTATGGTACCGAGACCCGGGTGCATCCCGTGCCGCATCGCGAAAAGCGTGGGTGGCCTGGCAACCCGGGCGACCCGGCATTGCCCACCTTCCCCTGCCGCCTTATGCATGGCGGCCTCGCTCCCTGGAGCACCCTGCATCGGGCACCCCGTGCGTTGATAGCGGCTTGGCCAGCGAACTGGCCCATGCCGAGGTACTTTCGGCCTGGCCCGGAACGACTTCC
>CAIMLX010000036.1 GCA_903842455.1 uncultured Hyphomicrobiales bacterium
CAACTCGCGGAACGCCGCGATCGTCTCGCCGTCGGCCTGCGCTGCCACCCCCCGCGTTACAACAGTCTTACAACTGGAGACGCGACAGCATGTCTAAACTATTGGCAACCCTATGTAATTCTGATGGTACGCGTCCAGTCCTTCACCGGGCCGCCCGGCGTGATGTTCTTGGCCACCGCCTTGAAAGCCGGACCGTCTTCCACGACCTCGCCGGCGAGCGGGCGCGTGGCGTCGAAGCCCCCCGGGCCGCGCGGCGTGTGGCAGTTGCCACAGCCCATGATGGTATTGACCAGATAGTCGCCGCGCTCGACCGAACCGGCTCCAAGTGTACCGGACGCGCCAAAAGTCATGCCGGCCGCAGCCAGCAATCCAAGCAGTATGAATTTCATGAAACAGGCTCCCATAGATTGCACCCCGGCGGCAAACTATGCCGCACCGCCCAATCGGACAATTTGTTTGTTTGGGTCAGGTTTTCAGCTGCCGATTCTGGCGGCAAATGGCTGGACAGCCTCAATAATAGGCGATTGAAATAGGGGGTCGCCTCGCCCGAAAGGAATGCCATGCCCGCCCGCATCTCACGCGCCACCTATGCCCAGATGTACGGCCCGACCACCGGGGACAAGGTGCGGCTGGCCGACACGGACCTGATCATCGAGGTGGAGCGGGACCTCACCACCTATGGTGAGGAGGTGAAGTTCGGCGGCGGCAAGGTGATCCGCGATGGCATGGGCCAAAGCCAGATCACCCGTGCGGCCGGCGCGATGGATACGGTGATCACCAACGCGCTGATCGTCGACCACACGGGCATCTACAAGGCCGACGTGGGCCTGCGGGACGGGCGCATCGCGAAGATCGGCAAGGCCGGCAACCCGGATACGCAGCCGGGCGTCGATGTGATCATCGGGCCATCGACCGAGATCATCGCCGGCGAGGGCAAGATCCTCACGGCCGGCGGCATGGATTCGCACATCCACTTCATCGCCCCGCAGCAGATCGAGGAAGCCCTGATGGCCGGCATGACCACCATGGTCGGCGGCGGCTCGGGCCCGGCGCACGGCACGCTTGCCACCACCTGCACCGGCGCCTGGCACGCGCAGCGGATGATCGAAAGTTTTGACGGGTTCCCGATGAACCTGGCGCTGGCGGGCAAGGGCAACTCCTCGCTCCCTGCCCCGCTCGAGGAAATGATCCTCGCGGGCGTCTCGTCGCTGAAGCTGCACGAGGATTGGGGCACCACCCCGGCCGCGATCGACAACTGCCTGTCGGTTGCCGACGCCTACGACGTGCAGGTGATGATCCATACCGACACGCTGAACGAGGGCGGCTTCGTCGAGGATACAGTGCGGGCGTTCAAGGGCCGCACCATCCACGCCTTCCACACCGAGGGCGCCGGTGGCGGGCATGCGCCCGACATCATCAAGATCGCCTCGCTCCCGAACGTCCTGCCGTCCTCGACCAACCCGACGCGGCCCTACACGGTGAACACGCTGGCCGAGCATCTCGACATGCTGATGGTCTGCCATCACCTGTCGCCTTCGATCGCCGAAGACGTGGCGTTCGCCGAGAGCCGCATCCGCAAGGAGACGATCGCGGCCGAGGATATCCTCCACGATATCGGCTGTTTCTCGATGTTCTCGTCGGACAGCCAGGCCATGGGGCGGGTCGGCGAGGTGATCATCCGCACCTGGCAGACCGCCGACAAGATGAAGAAGCAGCGCGGCGCCCTGCCCGAAGAGACTGGCGACAACGACAATTTCCGGGTGAAGCGCTACATCGCCAAGTACACGATCAACCCCGCCATCGCGCAGGGCATGAGCCGGCACATCGGCTCGATCGAAGTGGGCAAGCGGGCCGACCTGGTGCTGTGGAGCCCGGCCTTCTTCGGGGTGAAGCCGGAGATGGTGCTGCTCGGCGGCTCGATCGCAGCGGCGCCGATGGGCGACCCCAACGCCTCGATCCCCACCCCGCAGCCGATGCACTACCGCCCGATGTTCGCCGCTTTCGGCCGACTCAGGATGTCTTCGACTGTGACCTTCGTGTCGCAGGCGGCCTA
The DNA here is from genome assembly GCA_903842455.1 of uncultured Hyphomicrobiales bacterium. Lineage (GTDB taxonomy): Bacteria > Pseudomonadota > Alphaproteobacteria > Rhizobiales > Devosiaceae > Devosia_A. Next base: position 2,054 of record CAIMLX010000036.1, read on the forward strand.
CGACGACGGCCTGCAGGGCAAGCTCGGCGTCGCCAAGGGCATGCTGCCGGTCGAGAACACCCGGGGCGGCATCACCAAGGCGTCGATGATCCACAACGCGGCCATGCCGTACCTCGAGGTGGACCCGGAGACCTACGAGGTGCGCGCCGACGGCGAACTGCTCACCTGCGAGCCGGCGACCGTGCTGCCGATGGCGCAGCGGTATTTCCTGTTCTGAGGCGGTTTGCGAAGCGGTTTGAAACCCGCAGGCTATTTGCTAATGTGTTGCCATGAACAAGTTCGACCCCATCAAGCTGACGGCTTATGAGAGCGACTTCGCAATGTGGGCCGCTGAGCAGGGCGCGCTCCTGCGCGAAGGCAGGCTCGACCGACTGGATCTGGAAAATCTGGCCGAGGAGATAGAGAGCTTGGGCATAAGCAACAAGCGTCAGATCGAGAGCCGCATGGCGATCCTTCTGATGCACCTGCTCAAGTGGCGCTATCAGCCTGAGTTCCGCTGTGGCAGCTGGCGCTCCACCCTGTTGGAGCAGCGGGCACGTATTGGCCGGGTCACACGGGACAGTCCAAGTCTGCGCGACTACCCGGCCGAGATATTGCAGAGCGAGTACGAGATCGCGCGGACGAAAGCGTCCATGGAGACAACTGTCTTCCTCGATCTCTTCCCCGAAGCCTGCCCGTACACGATCAACCAGGTCCTCGACCCGGATTTCCTCCCCGACGAAATCTAGTGCTGCATACCTCGGCTATCGCGTTTGTGACGTGATTTAGGTCAAGGTCAGCCTGCCCTCCCTCTGTCATCACAGCCCCACAGATACACAGGAGGCGATGATGCGGTTGAAGGACAAGGTTGCGGTGGTGACGGGTGCTGGCTCCGGCATGGGGCTGGAGATTGCGCGACTGTTCGTCGCCGAGGGCGCCAAGGTGATCGCTGCGGACTGGCATGGCGACGACGTCAACGCGGTGGCGGCGGAGATCGGCGGCGACATCGTGCCGGTGACAGCCAACGTGGCGGTCGAAGCCGAATGCGTCGCCATGATCGACCGGGCGATCAGCGAGTTCGGCCGCATCGACATTCTCGTCAACAATGCCGGGGTGATGGACCTCTTCCAGTCCGTGGCCGATGTCGACAACGACACCTGGCGGCGGGTGCTTTCGGTCAACCTCGACGGCCCGATGTTCGCCATGCGGCGGGCAGTGCCGCTGATGCTGGCACAGGGTCGCGGCTCCATCGTCAACATCGCGTCCGTGGCAGGGCTCGGCGGCGGCTCGGCCGGCGCGGCCTACACGGCGTCCAAGCACGCGCTGATCGGGCTCGGCCAGAGCACGGCGTTCCAGTATGCGAAGGCCGGGCTGCGCTGCAACACCGTGGCCTCGGGCGGGGTGACGACCAACATCATGCAGTCGATCGACCAGTCCCATATCGACCAGGCGGCGCTCGGCCGGCTCGGTGCCTACCACGCCGCCAACCCCGGCATGCTCGAGCCCATCGACATCGCCAACCTCGTGCTGTTCCTTGCCTCCGACGAGTCGCGGTACATCAATGGCACGGTCATCGCGGCCGACATGGGCTGGCGCGCCGCATAAGGCCGCTCGCGCCTGAAGTTCGCCACAGCGAATCGGATAGGGTCCTTCCCAACACTCCGGGGAGGATCGACCGATGGAAATGCTTCCGCTTGCTGCCGCGGCGATGATGGGGAATGTCGATGTCTCGGCGCAGGTGATCCTGTCGCTGAGCGGTGACTTCCAGAAGACGACGCATCAGTACCAGTGCGAGGGCATCGATCCGTTCACCGTCGAGTTCATCAACGCCGAGCCGAACTTCCTCGCCATCGTGCCGGTCGGGCCGCGCAAGATGGTGTTCGTGAACGTCATGTCTGCGAGCGGCGCGAAGTATGTCGCGGGGCAATTCGAGTTCTGGACGCAGGGGTCGGAGGCGACGCTGACCGACCTGCAGGCTGATCCGACGTCGATCTCCTGCTCCGAGGTCAATGACATCCCCTGAGGCTTTGACAGTCGCCGGGGAGCGGCTAAGGTCACGCCGAAGGTTGGGAAGCCTCGCAGACTGAGTACAAGTAGATGCCTGAGACGTTTCGCGCCGTCGCAGTGGTTCGCCATGACGAAGCGACGGATGTTGTCCCGTTCGAACTGGCGGTGCTGCCACACGATGAGCGCCGGGTGCGCCGTCGGCTGATCCCGCTGGTGCACGGCGATGGCGTGCTGGTGGATTTCCCCCAGACGCTGACGCTCGACAACCGCGACCGGCTGCGGCTCGACGACGGGCGCCTTATCGAGATCATTGCGGCCGAAGAGTATCTCTACGACGTGCGCGGGCGGGACGACCTGCACGTGATGCGGCTCGCCTGGCACTTGGGCAACCGTCACCTCAAGGCGCAGATCGAGCGGCTGGACGGCACCGGACCGCTGCGCATCCTGATCCTGCGCGACCGCGTGATCCGCGACATGCTGATGGCGCTGGGCGCCACCGTGGCCGAGGTGAGCGAGCCGTTCTACCCCGAGGAAGGCGCCTATTCGCACAGCCATGGCGAACCCGCCCACGCGCTGCTGAACCGATGAGCAATCCGCAGGCGCTGCAGAAGCTCGTCACCTGGCTGTCGCCAGCCTTCCCGGTGGGCGCCTTCGCCTGGTCGGCGGGGCTCGAGACGGCCATCGCCGATCGCCGCGTCCGCGATGCCGCCACGCTGACCGACTGGATCGACGGCGTGCTGCAGCACGGTGGCATTCGCACCGATGCGATCCTCCTTGCCCACGCCCATCGCGGCTTCGGCGACAGCGCGGCGCTGCAGGACCTGGCCGATCTCAGCCTCGCGCTCACCGCATCGCGCGAGCGCTGGATGGAGACTTCGGTGACCGGCGACAGCTACGTCACTGCCACCCGCGCCTGGCCCGTGGAAACGCTCGCCGCCCTGCCCTCGCCCTGCCCCTACCCCATCGCCGTCGGAGCGATAGCCGGCGCGCATGGCATCGAGCCTCTAGACACCCTGCTCGCGTGGTTGACGACCACGGTGCACGGGCAGGTCTCGGTGGCGGTCCGCCTCGTGCCCCTCGGACAGAGCGACGGGCTGCGCGTCATGGCGTCGCTGGAGCCAGCGATCGCTGCGCTGGCGCAGGCTGCGGCACGGGCCGAGCTTGCCGATATTGGCGGCATCGCCTACGCCGCGGATATCGCGCAGATGCGTCACGAGACGCTCGAGCCCAGGATATTCCGCTCATGAACATGATCGTCGCCTCCATCGTCTTCGTCATCCTCCTGACGGTCGGGCTGGCGCACCTGCTGTGGTCGATCGGCAGCCGCTGGCCGATCAAGGACCCGGAATTGCTGGCGCGGACGGTGATCGGCCGACCGGGCGTGACGAAGGTGCCGCGGCTCGCCTCGCTGATCGTGGCGGCGCTGGTGCTGGCCGCCGGCGTCATCGCGCTGTCGCTCGCCGACCACGATGCCGGCGACTGGTGGTTGACCGCAGTCGGCGTGGCGCTGGCGATAGTGTTCATCGGTCGCGGCGCGCTCGGCTACACCGCCGGCTGGCGCGCGCAGTTTCCGCTTGAGCCGTTCGCCACGAACGATCGGCGCGTCTATTCTCCGCTCTGCCTCATCGTCGGGGCGGGCTTTCTCATCCTGGTGATCATGAGGCTGCTATGAAGTCGCTCAACGGCCCCCTCCGCGTCGGCATCGGCGGTCCCGTCGGCTCGGGCAAGACGACGCTGTGCGAAATGCTGCTCAAGGCGATGCGCGACCGCTACTCGATGGCAGTGGTCACCAACGACATCTACACTCAGGAGGATGCGTTGATCCTCAACCGGGTGCAGGCGATCTCGGCCGACCGCATCGTCGGGGTGGAAACCGGCGGCTGCCCGCATACGGCGATCCGCGAGGATGCGTCGTTGAACCTCGCCGCCATCGCCGACCTCAACCGGAAGTTCCCCGACCTCGACATCGTGCTGATCGAATCGGGCGGCGACAACCTGTCGGCCACCTTCTCGCCCGACCTCGCCGACATCACGCTCTACGTCATCTCGGTGGCCGAGGGTGAGAAGATCCCTCGCAAGGGCGGCCCGGCCATCACCCGCTCGGACCTGCTGATCATCAACAAGGCCGACCTCGCGCCTTACGTGAACGCCAGCCTCGCCGTGATGGAAACCGATACGCTGCGGGTTCGCGAGGGCCGGCCCTATGTGTTCACCGACATGCTGCGCCGCGACGGCCTCGACGAGGTGATCGCCTTCATCGAGCGCATGGGTGGGCTGGCTCCGGCGCAGGCGGCGGAGTAGACTCCACCGGCAAGAGGCGCCGGAGGTCAGATGCAGCCGCCACACCGACGGGCCGCTTTCGGCCCTGGCCGCCGACGTAAGAAGGCGAGCTTCACGCCCGAAGTCCATAGAATTGCAGGCGTTTATGAACCAGTCCGCGCACCGACGCGTAGTACGCTAGGCCAGTTGCCCGGATCGAGGTTTCCGATGAGCAAGACCGATGGCTTTCTCCTGATGCGCCGGTCGCTGGCCGAACCGGCACCGCCGGTCGTGCTGCCCGTGGGCACCCAACTGGTGCCGCTCGCTGCAGCCGACGCCGGGCACATCCACTCCCTGCTGCAGTTCTCCTATGCGCCCGGCTATGGCAGCCTCCGGCACGATGCGCGCGATTGGTGGGAGGCGCTGATCGCCGACAGCGAGTTCGACCGCAACCTCGCCTTCGTGGTGAAGGCCGGCGATCGCGTCGTGGGCTTCTGCCTCGTGTGGCGGTCAAGCTTCATCAAGGACATCGCCGTCGACGGCAGCTTCCGCCGGCGCGGCATCGGTTCGGCGCTGCTGTCGCTCGCCATCGAGGCCATGCGCAAGCGCGGCCCCGAGGAGATCGCCCTCAAGGTGGACATGTACAACGCCAACGCCCAGCGGCTGTACGCGGAGTTCGGGTTCGCGACGGACTAGCTGCGGCCTTTGACGCATGGTCGGACCCTCCCCTTGTGAGGGAGGAGACCGCCCTTGCGTGCTGTGTGGCTATTCCCGAGGCGTCGTTTCGGGAGGCTCCTGCTGCGGCACCTCGGTCGGGGCGTTGCCGGGCACCTGATCGGGCTGGGGTACCGGCTGAGGCGTTTCCGGCTGGACCGGGTTTTCCTGCGGGTAGGCCGGGGGCGTGTTGTCCGGCTGGCTTGAGGGGATCTGCCCCTTCACCAGCGCCACCACCGAGCGCGGCGGCAGGGTCACCGCTCCATCGGCGAGTGGCACCACGGCGGTGTCGTCCGAAGCCAGACCGATCTGCCAGTAGCCTTCGGGCAGGCGCGCCAGTACCGGATCGATGCGGCGGTTGAACCAGACGATCAGGTCCTCGTTCGGCACCTGCAGACGCATGCCGAGCACCGAGCCACCGGCATCGTTCCAGTCCCCTTCGTTCATCTCGCGGCCATCCGGATGCAGCCACGCAACATCGCGCACACCGTTCTTCGACTGACCGGTCAGGAAGTGGTCGTGCGTCAGCGCCGTGTGCCGCTTGCGGAAATCGACCAACGCCGAGACGTAGTCGACCAGCGCGCCGTCAGCCTTTTCCCAGTCGAGCCAGGTGATCTCGTTGTCCTGGGCATAGGCGTTGTTGTTGCCCTGCTGACTGCGGCCGAACTCGTCGCCCTGCTGCAGCAGCGGCAGGCCGCGGGACAGG
>CAIMLX010000037.1 GCA_903842455.1 uncultured Hyphomicrobiales bacterium
CGCGAGTAGTTGCGCACCGCCCCGTCGGAGTTGTAGCCCGCCACGATATAGGCGCCGCGGAGGTATTTCACCGCGTATTTGAGGTTCGTTTCCGCATCGAGCAACCCCGACGCCGAGCCTGAATAGCCCATCGAGCGGGCAGTATCGTGCCGGATCTGCATCAGTCCATAGTAGGGACCGTTGCGCGCCGCCGGGTTGAAGCTGCTTTCGCGCTTCACGACGCGGCGAACCAGAGATTCCGGGACGTCGTAGATCATCGCATATTTCGCGATGAGAGCATCGACATTGCCGGAGGAGGCACGCGGCGCATCGGCATAGGCCAGTGGCACGAAGGCTTCCTCGACCTCGGCCTTCACGACCGGTCGCTTTGCTGGTTTTGGAGCTGCGGCAAGCTGGAAGCCAGCCGGCTTGTAGCCCGGAAAATTGGCCATCGAGCAGGCACCGACGAGCACTGCCAGCAGCGGTGCAACAATAACGGTGAGCGCGGCGCGCTGGAGGAAGGAGCCCCGTGTCATGGCGTTCTCTTAACAGAACTTGCAGGGCGGCGAAAGCGCCTGTGTCGGCCCCGGTCAGCCGCCCCGGGCGGTTGGCCCGATCATCCGCCCCGGGCGCGGGCGATGACGAGGGCAGCCACACCGCCCATCAGGGCGGCGCCACCATAGAGCTGCGTATCGGCGCGGGCGAAGGTGAAGATGGGAACGAGATGATCGTACCACGGCCAAAGCAGGACAAGGCAGCCAGCCAGCAAGAGGAACAGACCAACAGCGCGCATCACGGGCTCCCTCACCCCGATAGACGGAGCGAGGTTACGTGCCCGGTGCGAATTTATTGCTAACGACGCAACACGCCTTGTCGCTAACGGCCGATCTTTGCGTCGACAAGCGATTCCGACAGCGGTGCGGGTCGCTCTACACTGGTGGTGATTTCGACCTGGCGGTTTTCCCGGCTTGCGGTTTCGAAGGCTTCCATCACCTCGAGCACATGCAGCGCTAGGTCGCCCGAAGCGCGGTGCGGGCGCCCCTCGACGATCGCGTGCGCCATGTCGGCAACGCCCAGCGAGCGGTAGTTTGCATCGGCATACGGGGTGGAATACTCGACCGTCGTCCACTCCTTTGAGGTAGCCGGCCGGGTCTTGATCTCGCCACCGAACATGTTGGGATCCGGTACCAGCATGCCCAGTTTCGAGCCGTAGATCTCGATCGGCACGTGCGTGTGGCCGGCCACGTCGAAACTCATCGTCATCTGGATGATGGCGCCCGAACGGAACTGCAGCAGGCCGGCGACGTGGGTGAACACCTTCACCGGCATCATCTGGCCTTTCTTGGGCTCGGAGTAGATCGGGCGTTCTGTCTGCGGCGTGGCGCTCATCGCCTGCACGCGCGCCACGGGGCCCAGCAGGTTGACGAGGTCGGTGATATAGTAGGGGCCCATGTCGAGCACAGGACCGCCGCCGACATCGTAGTAGAAGGCAGGATCGGGGTGCCAGCGCTCGTGGCCCGGCACGCCCATAAAAGCCGTGCCGCCGACGACCGAACCCACATCGCCTGAATCGATCAGTTCGCGTGCCTTCTGGTGCCCGCCGCCGAGGAAGGTGTCGGGCGCCGCACCGATGCGCAGGCCCCTCGCTGCTGCGGCTTCCGCCAGTTTCCTGCCTTCGGCGAACGTGACCCCCAGTGGCTTTTCGCTGTAGACGTGCTTGCCCGCCTCGAGCGCCCGGAGGCCAACCTCGACGTGGGCGCGGGGAATGGTGAGGTTGACGACGATCTCGACCTTCGGATCGGCCAGCAAGGCCTCGACAGTCACCGCCGACAACCCGAACTCCGCCGCCTTCTTGTCGGCGACCTCCGGCTTCATGTCGGCGATGGCGATGATCTCCAGTACCTCGAAATCGCGCATTGCCTTCAGGTACTGGCTCGAAATGTTGCCGCAGCCGATGATGCCGACGCCAACGCGACGCTGAGTGGCCATGTCCTCGCTCCTTTTTGTTGGGGTGGCGCTACTCCAGCGGGTGCGCCATTGGCCGCCACAATTGCCGGTTTCGCATGGGAAGGAAAGCCCGATCTGACGTACGTAAAGCAGGGTTTGGGGTGCCGTGCTTTCCTGCTATGGAGCGCCCGATGCTCAATCCAGTCCCCGCTACCTACGACTATCGCCCGCCGACCGATCCGTGGCTGACCGTGATCCATGCGGACGAGGACATCGTCGTGCTCGACAAGCCGTCGGGCCTGTTGAGCGTGCCCGGCAAGGACCCGGCGCTCGCCGACTGTCTCGAGGCCCGGGTAAGGGGACGCTGGCCGACGGCGGCGATGGCGCACCGGCTCGACAAGGATACGTCCGGCGTCATCGTCATGTGCCTCAACAAGAAGGCGCTGGGTCACGTGGGGCAGGAATTCGACCAGCGTCGCGCCAAAAAGTCATATGTTGCAAGAGTGTGGGGCGACATCGCCGAGGAGTCTGGGCTGGTGGACCTGCCGCTGGCGACCGACTGGGAGAACAAGCCGCGCCAGCGGGTCGATCACGAGCGTGGACGACAGAGCCGAACCGAGTGGCACGTCGAGGGCCGCGAGAACGGCATCACCCGGGTGCGTCTCCATCCCCTGACGGGTCGCACGCACCAGTTGCGGGTCCACATGCTGGCGCTCGGCCACCCCATCCTGGGCGACCAGTTCTATGCCACCGGCGCGGCGCTGGCCGCCGCCGACCGGTTGCAACTGCATGCCGAGGAACTCGGGTTCAATCATCCGCAGGGCGGCTGGGTCGAGTACCGGGTGCCGGTACCGTTCTAGGTCGGTGCCAGTCACAAAATGGTCACGCAGGAGCCGGATTTCGGCCCGCAACGGACCAAGACGGCGTTCTAGCCTGTGCGCCAGTGAAGCTCAGGGAGTCCGGTACCATGGACGATAACACCCGGTGGCAGGATGCCACCCTTTCCGCTGACAGCCAGGTTATCGGCCCGGTCCTTCCCTCCCCCGACGATGGGTACGACGAGCTGACATCCGGTATCGCCTCCATCTTCGCCGCCATGCAGACCAGCGGTCCCGACGAAGGGTCGGAGGTGCATACTGCGGAGGGAGAGGCTGCCGGTGAGGAGCACATCTTCACCCTCCTCGGCGAACTCGACCGCCTCTGGCAACGCCCCAGCCCCTAAGCGCCTAGACGGCGCGCCGGACCTCGCAGCGAGTCTTGCACAAGACGCGGCAATCACTTATTGGCTTGCTTCAGGCACCCGTAGCTCAGCTGGATAGAGCGCTGCCCTCCGAAGGCAGAGGTCACAGATTCGAATTCTGTCGGGTGCACCAATGACCTCAACAACATCAGTGACTTGAATTGCTCGTCATTCAGGCCGGTTTGGGGCCAGCTCGCCCGGGCAACACCGGGGTAACACAACGCGGTGATTTGGGCGTTGTGCCCTAACGTCCGCTAAGCGCTTAAGAGCGGTCATCGGTAGGTTTAGGTCCCCAAAGAAAGGGCCGAACGCGAATACAAAGTCACCTGTCGATCCGGCCTATCGTGGCGCAAGCCCAGCGCCGACTCTGCGGACTGAATGCGGGGGCAGCAAGCGGGCCGCTCGACCCGCTCGCCTGGCCCGCACTACACCATGGTGCGAGGGCGGCTCGCCGCCAGGTCCACCGTCAGGTCGGGCGCAATCCGGACACCGTAGTCGGCCCAAGCCCGGTCGACGGATACCAGTCCGGCGCGAACATCATCGAGGACCTCAGCAACCGGGCGGGCAAGAGGATCGCCAAAGCCGCCGCCCCCGCCCGTTCGGGTGACGATGCGCGTTCCCTTGCGGAAGGCGCGGGCCCGCATCTTCAGCGGATGCTCAACCTCACCGCCGGGCGCGAGGATGTCGTTGGCCGGTCCGGCACCAGACTGGCCACCGGCCAGACCCCAGGCCGGAGTGCGCTCACGCTCGAACCAGAGGGCGCCGTAGCAGTCCTCGAGCAGCAGGTAGGTGCGGGTAACGCCGCAGCCGCCGCGCCAGCGCCCTGCCCCGCCGGAGTCGCGGCGCAGCGAGAACTCCTCGACCCGGACCGGGAACTTGGTCTCGTAGACCTCTGCCGGGATATTGCGAAAGCCGCCGTTGACGAGATTGATGAGTGCGCTTTCCCCGTCGCCGCCATTGGTGCCCCCCCAGCCGCCGGCGGTGGGTTCGACCGAAATCCAGCTGTCGTCGCCTTTGTCCATCTGGAAGAAAGCCGCAACCATGGAGTCGCCGTAGTGCGCCGCCGTCGCCTTTGCGGGCATGGCCTCGCCGAGGCAGGAAATCATCAGGTCGCCGAGCAAGCCGAGGCCGGTGAAGTACCACTCGCAGGCGGCCGGCTCGCGCGCGTTCAGCAGGCAATTGTCCGGGATGCGGACTTCCATTGTCGAGAACGAGCCACCGGTGATGGCCCGGTCCGGATTGATCATCGTCTTGTAGGCGAGACGCAACAGCGACTCGGTCTGTACGGCGCCGCAGTTGATCGACCCCTGCACAGGTCCCGAAGTGCCGGTGAGGTCGATGATCATCTTCTCGCCGGCGATGGTAAGCGTCAGCGCAATCTTGACTGGATCGGTGGTGACGCCGTCGTTGTCGAGGAAACCCTCGCGATAGTAGGTGCCATCCTTGAGTTGGCGGATCGCCTCGATGTCGAGGAGCCTGGCCTGTTCGAAGATGTTCGCGCAGGCCGACCGGTAGGTGTCGACCCCGATGCGATCCAGGAGGCCGTCCAGGCGCTTCTCGCCGGTCCGGATGGCGCTAATCTGGGCGTTGAGATCGCCCAGCGTCATGGTCTTGAGGCGGGTATTGCGGGTCAGCAGATCATACCACTCAGGGATCGGCTTGCCTTCCTTGACGATGCGCGTCGGCCCCAGGCGGATGCCCTCGTGGAAGATCGAGGTCGACCCCATGGTCGAGCCCGGATCGATGGCGCCAATATCCTGCCAGTGGGCACGGGCGGCGCCGAAGCCGACCAGTTCGCCCTTGTGGAACAGCGGCCCGACGGCGGTGACGTCGTGGAGGTGCGTGCCCTGCAGGTAGGAATCGTTGAGGATGAAGATGTCGCCCTGCGCCATGTCGGTGCCATAGCGGGCGAGCACGAGCTTCACGCAGGCATCGATGGCGCCGACGAAGAGTGGCACGCCCGTCGATTGGCCGAGCATGTTGCCCTTCTCGTCGAGCAGAACCACCGCGCTGTCGCGCCCTTCGTAGATGACGGCCGAATAGGCGGAGCGCCAGAGTGCCGCGTTCATGTCCTGTGCACAGGCGATGACGAAGTTGCGGACGACTTCGGTGGTGATCGGATCTGCGGTCTTCATGTCTCAGGCCTCCACCGGCTTGCGGGTCAGGATCAGGTGTCCGCCCGAGATGATGCGGCCCCGCCATTTGGGCGGGACGAGGGTCGTGGCGGTCGCCTCCTCGATGATGGCCGGTCCATCGATGACCTCGCCATGCCCGATCTCGGCCCGCTCGATGATGGCGGTGGCGAGCTCGACACCGTCGAAATAGACCTTGCGTTGGCGTGCCGGGCCGCGAGGCCGCATCTCGGGATCGGGGATGCCGGGCCGCGGCAGCAGGCCGACGGCGGCAACGCGCAGGGTGGCGACCTCGAGCCGGCTTTCCGGGCTCGAGTGGCCGTATTGCCGATCATAGGCAGCATCGAAGGCAGCGCGGGTCGCAGCCATGTCGACGGGATTGCCGACGATCGGTATGGTCAGCACGTATTCTTGTCCCTGGTAGCGGAAGTCACCATAGCGCTCGAACGTCATGGCATCCTCCGACAACCCTTCGCGCGCCAGGTAGGCGCGGCCATCGGCCTCGAGCCGCCCGAACTCCGCCGCGACGCTATCGGGTGTGGTCTGGTCCCAGAAGCCGTAGAACGTGGTCTTGAAATCGTGCCGCACGTCGGTCTGCAGCATGCCCCAGGCCGAGAAGGCGCCTGGCAGCACGGGAATGATCACCTCATCGATATCCAACTGGTCGGCAAGCGCGGCGGCCTGGGCCGGGCCGGCACCACCATAGGCGACGAGGGCGAAGTCGCGCGGATCGATGCCGCGACGCACGGTAATGGTGCGGATAGTGTCAGCCATCTTGGCGTTGATGATATCGACGATACCCTGCGCCATTGCCTGGGCGGAGAGTCCGAAGCGATCGCCGATGGAGCGCACCGCGGCGACGGCGCGGTCGTAGTCGAGGGTCATCGTGCCGCCAGCAAAATTGGCGCCATCGAGACGGCCGAGCACCAGGTTGGCGTCGCTCACGGTCGGTTCGGTGCCGCCCCGGCCGTAGCAGGCCGGCCCGGGCACGGAGCCGGCTGACTTTGGCCCGACGCGGACGGCGTTAGCCTCCTCCCAGGCGATCGAGCCCCCGCCGGCGCCGATGACGTTGATGTCGATGATCGACATCTGGATCGGCAGGCCCTCGAGTTCGGCTTCATTCGAGGACGAGGGCAGGCTGTCGACGATGAGGCTCGCATCAAAGCTGGTGCCGCCCATGTCGACGCAGATGAGATTGGAGCGGCCGAGGGTGCGGGCCAGGGTCTCGCCGCCGATGGCCCCGCCCACGGGACCCGAGAGCAGCGTCTGCAGCGGCGTCTCGCTCGCCGCCTTGGCGGTCATGGCGCCGCCATTGGACTCCATGATGTGGAGTTCGCTGCCGCCCGGCAGGCGGTGGGAGAGCCTGTCGACCAGGGTGTTGAGGTAGTTGCGGACGACCGGGGCCACATAGGCATCCATGGCCGCCGTCGAGGTCCGCGCGTATTCGCGCCATTCGGGCGAGACGCGATGCGACAGGGTGATCGGGATGCCCGGCAGGTGCTGCTTGAGATAAGCCTCGGCGGCCAGTTCGTGCGCGCCGTTCTTGAACGAAAAGAGGAAGCAGATGGCGATCGCCTGGTAGCCGTTGGCCTTGACCGCAGCGATGAATGGATCGAGTTCGCGCGTATCGAGCGGCGTCTCGATATCGCCTTTGGCGTTGATCCGCTCCTTGACGGTGAAGGTGTCGGAAAGCGCCACCAGCGGCTTGGGCTTGCGCCAGCGGATCGAGAAGATCTCGCGGCGGTCATTGCCCTGAATGGTATAAACGTCGCGATAATTCTCTGTGGTCAGAAGGGCCACCCTGGCGCCGCGCCGGGTCAGCACTGCGTTGAGGCCCACGGTCGTGCCGTGGATGAAGAAATCGATCCGTGCCTCTGCGGGCAGGCTTTTCGAAATGCCCTCGATCACCGCCAGCGCCGGATTTGCGGGCGTCGACAGCACCTTGGCGACCGAACACTGGCCCGTCTCGGCATCCTGGAAAACCAGATCGGTGAACGTGCCACCAATATCTGCCGACACGCGATACGATTTACCGCTCACACCACCCTCCAGGGTCCGAATACCGCCCAACCGGCGGACAGGCTATCCCGTATCCAATTTGTCGACAACACCGCGGGATGCATGACGGCGGGGTCGGCTAAGCTCTCTGCGGGCCTCACCGGCGGTTGCCGGCAGCCGCGAGGGCTACGGCGAGAACGATGATCACCCCTGTCGTCAGGTCCTTGAAGAACGGGTTGACGTTAAGGATGTTGAAGCCGTTGCCGATCAGCGCCAGCAGCAGCACGCCGGCCATCGAGCGCCAGATCGCCCCGGCCCCGCCCATGATCGAGGTGCCGCCCAGGATAACCGCGGCGATCGCTTCGAACTCGAGGCCGGTTCCGGCCTGCGGCTCGCCCATTGACAGCCGCGACACGGTGATCACCCCGGCCAGACCCGCGGCGCCGCCGGAAAACGCGAAGGTAATGATCTTGACGAGGTTGGTGCGGATGCCCGAGAGCAGCGCCGCCTCTTCGTTGCCGCCGACGGCATAGATGGCGCGCCCCAGCGTGGTGCGGTTGAGAATGAACATGATCAGCGCCATGAAGACCAGCATGACGATGACCGCGACGTTGACCGCGACGCCGCCACCCAGATCGAGCTTCTGACGCCCGAGCCACGCGAACTCGTCGATGCGGACCGGGATAAGCTTGCCGTTGGTCACGAGGATCGCCATGCCGCGATAGACGAGGCTGGTCGCGAGCGTCACGAGGAACGAGTGGACGTTGAAGGCAGTGATGATCACCCCGTTGATCGTCCCGAGCACGATGCCGATGAGTGGCGCGGCGACCATCGCCAGGTATGGATCGACGTTGAGCGCTATCCAGGCGGCGCTCACCGCGGCGACGCCGAAGATGGCGCCCGTGGACAGATCGAAGCCGCCGCCGATGATCACCAGCGTCAGCGCACACGAGACGATGAAGAGCGGGGTCGACTGGTTGAGAATGTTGAGCAGGTTGCGCGGCGTCAGGAACGAGTCCGACAGCAGCGTCAGCACGACGAGCAGAAGGACGATGATCAGGAGCACGCCGTATTCTCTGACAATATCGGCGATACTCCAGCCTCGGCGTTGCCGGGCCATCGGCGCTTTGGCGGTAGCATCGGTCATGCGGCGGCCTCCGGATGCTCTTGGTTCTGTTCGAGGAAGACGCGGTGCAGCGCCGACTCCACGGTGAGGGAGGACGACGGCTCTTCGGCGAAGATCCGGCCGTCGCTAAGAAGGTAGGAACGGTGCGAGAGGTTGATGACCTCCTCGAGCTCCGACGAGATAAGCAGGATGCCGACGCCCTGCCGCGCCGTCTCGACGATGAACTGGTGGATGCGCTGGCGAGCGCCGATGTCGACGCCGCGCGATGGCTCATCGAGGATCAGGAGCTTGGGACGAGCAACGGCCCATTTGGACAGTAGCACCTTCTGCTGGTTGCCGCCCGAGTAGCGCAGCACCCGGCCGTCGACCTGTCCTGGAACGATGCCGAAATGCGCGATCATCTCCTTCACTCGCTGCACCTCCCTGCTCCGGCTGATGATGCCGCCGCGGCTGATGGCGTCGAGCGTGCCGAGGCTTATGTTAGGCCGGACGGTCTGAGTAAGGACCAGCCCCTGCTTGCGCCTATCCTCCGGAACGAGGGCAACCCCCTGCGCCACCGCATCCATAACCTTGATGCGCGGCTGCAGTTTGCCGTCGATGTAGTATTCACCGCTCCTGATCGGGTCGGCCCCGAACATCGCGCGGGCGACTTCGGTTCGGCCAGACCCGACCAGGCCGACCAGGCCAACGATTTCGCCCGGGCGGACGACCAGCGAGATGTTGCTGAGCCCCGTGCTGGTTGCGACGTTGCGCAGTTCCGCCACTGCCGGCACCGAGACGTCGGGAGCGGGCGGCAGCTCGGGCCAGAGGATGTCGGAAGTCTGGCCGAGCATCGAGTCGACCAGCGACTTCTTGCTCTCCCCGGCGATCGGCGCGGTGCGCACCACATGCCCGTCGCGCATCACCGTGACATTGTCGCAGTTGGCAATGATGTGGTCGAGGAAATGGCTGACGTAGATAACCGTCTTGCCTTGCGCCTTGAGGAGCCGGATCACCTCGTGCAGGCGATCGGCCTCGTCCTCGGTCAGCGATGATGTCGGCTCATCCATGATGATGACGCGCGCGTCGCGGGCGATGGCCCGCATGATCTCGACCTTCTGGCGCTCCGCCAGCCGTAGCCGCGCCACCTTTGCTAGGGGATCGATGCCGAAATTGCAGGTCTTCTCGAGCGCCGCGAAGCGCTCGAGGTCCCCTTTGACGAGCACGCCGTAGCGGTTGCTCTCGCGGCCGAGAAAGACGTTCTGGACGACGTTGAGCTCCGGTGCGAGCTGCAGTTCCTGGTGGATCATCGCCACCCCCACACCAAGCGCCTCGCGGGGCGAGTACCGGGTTACAACCTTGCCGAAGATCGAAACCTCGCCTTCGTCGGGGGTGTAGTAGCCGCCGATAATCTTGCCGAGGCTCGACTTGCCGGCTCCGTTCTCGCCGACGAGGGCATGAACTGTGCCTGCGGCGATATCGAGGGAGATATCGGAGAGGATACGGGTGCCGCCAAAGCTTTTGGCGACTCCCCGCACACTGACAGCGCGCTCGTCAGGACTCATGGAAAACCTTTTGGTCGTGCGAGGACCGGAACCGTGGCCCCGGTCCTCGACAGAGTGCGCTCGATCAGCCTTCCCACTCTGCCTTGAAGTCCGGATTGGCGTCGAGCCATGCCTTGTCGACAACCAGCGGGTTCTTGGCGAGATCGGCCGGATCGATGAAGTTCGGGACGGTTTCGCCCTTCTTTGCTTTGATCAGGGTCTGGGCGGCGTAGTAGCCCTCCGAACGCGGATAGCCCGACAGCGTCGCGTCGAAGATGCCTTCCTTGATCTTGTCGACCGTGATGGCATTGAGACCGCCGCCGATCAGGTAGATCGGCTCGATCGGGATGCCCGCGTCGTTGAGCGCGATCTCGACACCGAGCAGGTGCTGGTCGGCGTTCGACAGCACAGCGTCGATCTTGGGATTGGCCTGGATGATGTCCTGGAACGCCGTCAGCGAGGCATCCGGGCTGTAGCTGCCTTCACCGGTCGCCACGACCTTGATGTTGGCGTGCGGCTTCAGCGTGTCGACCATCGTCTGGTAACGCAGGTTGTCGAACGGGAACTGCAGCTGGCCGATCATGATGACCACGTTGCAGGGATCCTTGCCCTCGCAAAACTTGATCACCTCGTTTGCCTGCGCCGTCGCCCCGATCGTGGGATCGGACGCGACGGTGACGGTGAGCCCCGGCACCTGCGGGGTCATGGTGGTCAGGGACGGCCCGACGGGGAACAGAACCGAAGCAACGAGGAGGCCGGCCTTGGTCGCCTCCTCGAGCGCGGTGGCAATGCCGACCGTGTCGTTGGGCGCCACGATGATGCCGTCGAAGCGTCCGCCGGCGATGATGTCCTCGACCTGCGCGTATTGGGTGGCGGCGTTGAACTCGCCGTCGAAGATTTCGACCTGGACGTCACCGGCCTCGGCGGCCGCAGCCTGCACGCCCTGCCAGGTCGCGTCGTTATAGCCGTTCTGGCTCGAGGCAGCGAGGAAGGCCAGCCGTATCGGATCCTGGGCCATAGCCGCCAGCGGCGTCAGCGCCGTGGCCGCGATGAGCAGAGCTGCGAGGAATTTCTTCGTCATGACGTTTTCTCCTGTTCGGGCCCTCCGGCCCCGTTGCATCAGGCCGCTTGAGCAGCCGCTATCATTGGGCGGTCCCACCTGCGGACCCCGCCAATCCTAACCCTCGACCGCGCCGCCGGCGTCGATCCATGTGCCGTGAAAAGTCCCAGTCTCCGCGCCTGCCTGATGCAACAACAAGAAGGCGAGCGTTGCAACCGGCTGCCAGGCAAGGGCGGCGCTGACGCGCTCGGCGGTGTAGTGCCCCTTGCGGTGAAGAAGATTGACCGTGCCGATGACCTCACCCCCGGCGATCGCTGGCAGGTTCATGTTGGACTCAAAGCCGAGCGCGCGGATTTTCTCCCAGTCGAAGAAGACCGTGGCGATCTCCTCGATCGTTGTGGAGGCGAACGGACGGCGTCCCTCGATCACCGTCTCGAAGTAGCGGTTGCGGTCGAGACGCTTGAAGTTGCCGGTCGCATACGCGGCGGCATCGTCGGTCCAGACCCGCCGCGAGCGCATCTGCGGCAGGTCGTAGACGGACGCGGTGGTCAGCAGTGAACCGACGGCCGCGTGAAGCCCCTCGCGGACATAGGCAAAGACGTCGACCGCGCCTGTAGGGCGCGCGGCAAGCTCGAAGGCATGGGCCAGATCGGGTGTCATGCCGCTCTGAGGTCCTTGCGGATGACGCCATCCTTGATGACCAAACGGAGCGTTTCTTCCGGACGGCCAAGGGCGGCAATATCGACGAAGGGATCGGCGTCGAAAGCGACAAGATGGGCACGAGCGCCTGCGGCGAGAGTTCCGATCTGACCTTCCATTCGGCAGAGTCTTGCCCCGGCCTCCCACATGCCCCGCAGGATCTCCACCGGCGTCAGCACTTGCGCCAGCAACTCGAACTCGAGCCCGCCGAACTTGCGCAACTGGCCGAGCAGATCCGTGCCGAACGCCATCGGCAGCCCCGCGGCGCGCATCACTTCGAGCGAATTGCGGCCGCCGTCCCGCACCACGTCGAGCTTGGCCATCTCGGCCGCACCGAAACCCAGCATTGCACCTTCGCGCTTGAGGCCTTCATAGGCGGCGAGCGTCGGAATTGCCGTGCACCCTGCCGCCGCGGCCAGGTCCGCGGTTTCGCGCGTGATCAGGTTGCAGTGCTCGAGCGACTTGACGCCGAGCTTGACGCAGCGCCGGATCGACGCATCCGAATAGACGTGCGCCGAGACATAGGCATTGGCGTTTCTCGCCTCCTCGACCATCGCCAGGATTTCGTCGTCGGAATACTGCAGCCCATCGATCGGATCATTGGGCGAGGCGACGCCGCCGTTCGCCATGACCTTGATGAACCGCGCGCCCTCCTTGAGCATCCTGCGGCAGGCGCGGCGCACATCATCGACGCCGTCGACCAGCATCCCCATATTGCCCACCCGCCAGGCGAGTGTATCGGGCCGCACGTCGCTGCGCTGCCGAAGGTCGGTATGTCCACCCGTCATCGACAGGCCCTTGCCGCAGATGACGAGATCGGGGCCGTCGATCAGCCCCTCCTCGACCCCGCGCACCAGACCCAAATCCGCGCCTCCGAGGTCACGGACGGTCGTGAACCCCTGCGCCAGCAGCCACTCCATAACCTTGCCGGCGCGCAACGCCGACAGGCTGTCGGGCGCAATCACGTTCGCCCACAGGTCGAGGCCCCAGGCCACGACGTGAAAATGGCAATCTATGAGGCCCGGCATAAGCGTCAGGCCGGCAAGGTCGACGATTTCGGCGCCGGCCGGAGGCGGCGCGCCGGCGCCGACAATGCGGCCGGCATCGACAGTGAGGGTCGTCAGCCCGGTCAGGGCACCCCTGTCCAGATCGGGGAGGCGGGCGTTGATGAACGTTGTCGCCATCGTCGTGTCCCGGCGGCATGACGTTGGCAGGCCGCCTTTTCGCGAGAGCCTGACGTCTATTGCCTATTTGTTGCTCCACCGGCCGAAACCGGACGGCCGATGAGCAACGCTAACATACCCAACGGGATTGTCGACAAAGCAGATACAGTTGGGCCACGGGCTTGCAGCAGGCCATAGGCGATGCTCCGCGTGCCGATCAGCCAACGCGTTTCACGCCACACCA
>CAIMLX010000038.1 GCA_903842455.1 uncultured Hyphomicrobiales bacterium
CGGCAGCGCATAAACCGTCTCGCAGAGCTTCCAGCCCCAGGGCTGCACACCGTCATGCCCCCGCAGGTGGTCGGCGAACACGCCCTCGACGAGCCCCAGCAGCGCCCCGTCCACCGGCCGCGCCGTGTCCCACAGCGCCGAGGCATCGGGGTGATAGTGCTCGACGAAATACCGCACCAGCTTCAGCAGCGGCAGCGCATCCCCGGACCCGTTGCGCTGCGCCCCCATGAACAGACCCGAGGCGGCAAGCAGCGCCTCCAGGAGCCGGCTCCCCGAATGCGACTTGTTGAACACCACCACCGGCGGCGGCAGGGCGGCAAGGCGTTCGCGCAGGTCGATCAACGTTCGGGCGGTCATCGTCCCATAGGGACCCCCGCGCAACAGGGCGCAACTGCCGCGCTCCGATCTCCCCGCAATTCACCGGCACCGGGTTGCGAGGTTTCTATCGCGTCGTCGGCGTCACCGCCTCGTGCGCAAGATCCTACGTAGGTGCGAATCCTTACATCTTGAAATAAATGCAATTATTTCCTGACACCCCTGGGCGCGCGGATATGTAAAGAATGGTTAACACGTCAAGCGATTAAAACCAGTTCCAGTTGGATTAAGAAATCCTGTTGCAGCTTCCGCCTGCCGTGATCCGCCCGATTAGTTCTAGGAAACGAGAGATCGGCCATGGCTTTATTCACGAGAATTGGGACGTCGCGACGAGCCGCCATGCAACGCCAGCTCCTGGTGTCGGTGGCTTGCCTTGCCGGACTCATGCTGGTGGCCACGGCCCACGCCCAGGACCTGTCGAGCTATGCCATCCTCGCCGGCTCGACCATCACCAATACCGGCCCCACCACCATCACCGGCAATATCGGCCTCAGCCCGGGCACCTCGTTTACCGGCCAGGGCTCGGTCACCATCGATGGCGAGGTCCATGTGGCCGATGCCGTGGCCGTGCGGGCCAAGAGCGACTTGACCTCGGCCTTCAACGTGCTGATGGGCCTGACGCCCACCGCGCCCCCGATGTCCGGAGACCTGGGCGGCCAAACGCTCTCGGCCGGTGTCTATTCCTTCGCCGAAACCGCCGGTCTCACCGGCACGCTGACCCTGCAGGGCGACGAGGACGACATCTTCGTCATCCAGGTCGGCTCCAGCCTCACCACGGCGAGCAACTCCTCCATCCTGCTGTCCGGCACTGTGTCGCCGAGCAACGTCTTCTTCGTGGTCGGCGAGTCCGCCACCCTGGGCACCAGCTCCACCTTCGTCGGCCAGATCCTCGCGGGAGCCTCCATCACGCTCGAAACCACCGCGAAAATCGAGTGTGGTGCCGCCTTGGCCCAGACCGGCGCAGTGACGCTCGACACCAACACCATCAGCGTGTGCACCTTCACCACGTCCGCCGAAGACCTCGAGGACATTCTGGGTGATGAGATCACCGGCAATAGCGGTTCGATCACCGACGCCATCGACGAATACATCACCAATGGCGGCACGCTGCCCCTGAGCTTCCAGTTGCTGGAGCTGCTGTCGCCCACTGAACTCGCCGAAGCGCTCGAGCAACTCTCGGGCGAACTGCACACCGAGGTGGCGCCCGCCGGCCAGCAGGGCATGGATTCCTTCCTCGACCTGCTCGGCGGCCCCCACGGCGACAGCCGCGAACTGCTCACCAGCTACGACCAGCCCACGGCTGGCGGTACGGTCAGCGTCATGGGCTACGCCGCCGCGTCCGCACCGGTCGGTGGCAGCGCCTTCGACGGCTTCGATGCCGCGGCCCAGCCGCAGCGCGATGGCGAGTGGACGACCTGGATCAGCGGCTATGGCAGCAAGGCCCGCACCGAAGGCGATGTCGGCACCGGATCGCACACCGCCACCTCGAGCGCCTATGGCGTCGCCCTGGGCTTCGAGCGTGACCTCGGACCCGACACCATGGTCGGCGTGGCCGTGTCCACCGGCGGCACCAGCTTTGAGCTCGGGGACGACCTCGGCAGCGGCAAGAGTGCCATGTTGCAGGCCGCCCTCTATGCCCGCGCCAGCTTCGAGAACGCCTACATCGCCGGGGCCGCCGCCGCCGGCTACCACCGCGTCTCGCTCGACCGCACCCTGACCTTCGCTGGCACCGATCACTTCACCGCCGATTTCGACGCCACCAACTTCGCCGGCGAAATCGAGGCGGGCTACCACATCGGCTGGTTCACCCCTTACGTGGCGCTGCGCGGCCAGGCCTTCTCCACCCCGGCCTACTCCGAGGTCACCGAGTCCGGCGCCTCGACCTTCGCGCTCGACTACGACGCGGGCGTCGCCACCTCGCTGCGCACCGAACTCGGCGCGCGCGCCGACTGGACCACCGACCTTGACGACGGCGGCAGCCTGAACCTCTACGCCAGCGCCGCCTGGGCCCACACCATGCGCTCGGGCTACAACTCCGTGGCGTCGTTCCAGATGGTGCCCGGTACCTCGTTCAACATCACCGGTGCAACCCCCGCCGCCGACAGCCTGCTGGCAGAAGCCGGCGCCGAATACACCACCAGCACCGGCATGGCGCTCGGCACCTCGGTCAAGGGCGAGTTCTCCGAAAACGTGCTGAACTACGGTGGCACCGCCAGCCTCTCCTACCACTGGTAGGCCACGGCCGAGATAAAGACGGCGATAGATAAAATACTAACGAATTGTCGGTCGCAAAGGTAAGTCGGGCGGCGCAGTTGTTGGGGCATGCGCCCGTCCAGCACTGCCGCCCGCCTCATCACCGCCCTCTGCCTGATCTTTCTGCCGGCCGTTGCCCCGGCCACCGCCGGCACCGTCGTCGACTACGCGGCACCCGGCAAGCCGGGCTGGATCATCGTCGATACCTCGACCCGGCGGCTCTACTTCATCATCGGCAACGGCAAGGCCGTCCGCTATCCGGTCGGCGTCGGCCGGGCCGGGCGGCAATGGGCCGGCGTCTCTTCGATCGAGCAGCGCTTCACTCAGCCAAACTGGGTTCCCCCCGCCGCCATCCGCCTGGCCCAGCCCGATCTGCCGGCGGTCATCGCCGGTGGTGCCGAGGACAACCCCATGGGCGCCGCCGCCATGACCCTGGTCGGCAGCGACTACGCCATCCATGGCACGAACAATCCCGCCTCGATCGGCGGCTTCGTCTCCTACGGCTGCATCCGTATGTCGAACGCCGACATCCTCGACCTGATGGCCCGTGTCCACGTCGGCACGGTCGTCGACGTCAGGCCCTGATCGGGCGCCCCCTGACGACCGTCAACCTGTCGATTGCAGTTCGCTGCGCCACTTCGAGAGCGCGGTGACCAGTTTTTCGGAACGTGCGGTGAACTCGCCGTCGAGCAACTGGCTCGCCTCGGTCCGCTTGCCGTCCAGCCCGAGCGCCAGCACCTTGCCTGCGCACTGGTGGAATTCAGCATGCAGCCGGCGAACGACCTGATAG
>CAIMLX010000039.1 GCA_903842455.1 uncultured Hyphomicrobiales bacterium
AGCAACAGCAAAATTCTGCTGCTGATGTGCGTGCCGGCCGTGGCATTCTTCGTCGTCTTCAACTACGCGCCAATGCCCGGCGCATGGATCGCCTTCACGAATTTCAACTACCGCGACGGCATTTTCGGCAGCCCATTTGTCGGATTCAAGAATTTCGAATTTCTGATCAAGTCCGGACAGCTGTGGACGCTGACCCGGAACACCATTCTCTACAATCTGGCATTCATCGTTCTGGGAAATTTCCTGCAGATTGCCATCGCGATCATGCTCAATGAAATACGCTCGACTTTCTTCAAGAAGATTAGCCAGACGGCGATGTTCCTGCCGTTCTTCATTTCGGCAGTGCTGGTGGGGGTGATCGCCTTCAACCTGCTGAACTACGACACCGGCGCGATCAATGCGCTGATCCGGGAAACCGGCGGCGATCCGATAAAGATTTACTCAACTGCGGGCGCCTGGCCGCTGATCATCATCGTCGTGCACCTCTGGCAGAGCACGGGTTACGGCTCGATCGTCTACTTTGCGGCGATCATGGGGATCGACCGGAGCCTCTACGAGGCCGCGACCGTCGATGGTGCGTCGGCCTGGCAGCGCATCCGCTACGTGACCCTGCCCAGCCTCAAGCCAACGTTCATCATCCTGGTGCTGTTCTCGCTGGGCGGCATCATGCACGGCAATTTCGGGCTGTTCTGGAACCTCGTGGGCAACAACGCCTCGCTGTTCTCGACGACCGACATCATCGAGACCTCGGTCTACCGAATGGTGTTGTCGCAGAACAACTTCACCACCTCGACCGCCGTCGGCCTCTACCAGTCGCTATTCGGTTTCGCCCTCGTCATGACGGCAAACTGGATCGTCCGCCGGATCAACAAGGACTACGCGCTGTTCTGATGACCGATCAAACCAACACCGACAGCATTGTCGCGGCGGGAGGCGTCGGCATCGGGCCGGCAAAGCCCCGCGCCGTGAAACTCGACAGCAGCGACCTGGTGCTGCAGACCATCTCGTACATCGTGGTGACGCTGTTCGCGCTGTTCTGCCTCATGCCCTTCGTGCTGATCCTGTCCGCCTCGTTCTCCACCGAGGCGACGATCATGAAGTCCGGCTTCGGAGTGCTGCCGAAGGACTTCACGCTGACGGCTTACGAGTACATCTTCAAGGCGCCGCGGCAGATCGTCGGCTCCTATATCGTCACGGTGACGATGACGGCCTGCGGCACCGCTATCGGGTTGTTCGTCATCGCGATGACGGGCTACGCGCTCAACCGGAAGGACTTTCCCTTCCGCAACCACATCTCGTTTTTTATCTACTTCACGACGCTGTTTTCGGCAGGCCTCGCGCCGACCTTCCTGTGGATCGCCCGCGACCTGGGGCTGCGGGGCAGCTATTTCGCCGTTTTCCTGCAGCTGCTGATGACCCCGTGGCTCATCATCCTGATGAAGAACTTCATGCGCACGGTGCCGTACGAGATCATCGAATCCGGCAAGGTCGATGGCGCGGGTGACTTCAGGATCTTCGCCCAGCTCTGCCTGCCGATGATGAAGCCGGCACTGGCGACCATCGGGCTGTTCCTCGCCCTGGGCTACTGGAACGAGTGGTATCTCAGCTCGATCTACCTGGGCAGCACGGTCGAGTTCAAGCCGCTGCAGTATTACCTCTACAACATCATCAACACGGCAAACGCGCTGCGCAACTCGGTCGCCGGCTCCAATGTCAGCATCACCAACCTGCCCAGCAACACACTGAAGATGGCCAGCGCGATCGTGGCGATCGGCCCGATCCTGCTGCTCTACCCCTTCATCCAGAAGTACTTCGTGACCGGCCTCACCGTGGGGGCGGTGAAGGGGTGACGGCTGAGTTTCAGCGGCCGGGGCGGTTGACCGGCCGCACCTCGAACCGATCGAGGCAAGAAAAACACCGCACAATGCATACCGATTTCGGAGGAGGAAACTGAAATGAGAAGACGGAATATCGTACGGTTGGGAGCAGCGCTGCTGGCCCTCGGCATCAGCATGCCGGCGTTGACGGCTGGGGTACTTGCCCAGGATGCGCCGGTCGAGATCACCATGCTGACGATGGGCGACAAGCCCACCAATGGCCGCCTCGAGGCCATGCTCGAACAGCTCAACACGCTGCTGGTGGCGAAGGCCAACGCCAAGCTGGACATGTTCTATGTCGAGTGGGCGGACTGGCAGACGCAGTACAATGTGCAACTGCTGTCAGGCGACGACAATGTCGACCTGATCGCCACTGCCACCGACTGGCTCTATGCGTGGGAAAACGCCGAAAAAGGCGCCTTCCTGCCGCTGACGCCGGAAATGCTGCAGGCCCACGCCCCCATGACCTGGGCGCAGGTCGAGGCTGCGGGTCACTGGGACCTGACCAAGCTCGCCGACGGCAATATCTACTTCATGCCCGAGGACAACTACACCCAGTACACCAACCACGGCTTCTTCTACCGTGGCGACTGGGCCACCGAGGCCGGGTTCGAGAACGGGGAGATCACCAAGTTCGAAGACTTCACCACGTATTTCGAGTGGGTGAAAGCCAATAAGCCGGACGCCTATCCGTGGGACGCCGCCCGGCTGACCGAGGCCCCGCTGACCGGCTACATCCAGGGTCATTCCGATTTCCAGACCATCCAGGGCCTGATGGCTGGCAACTTCGCTCCCTTCGACACCAAGGCGTCCGACCCCTACACCGTGACGTCGCGGTATATGGAAGGCGATGCGCTGATCGAGGCGGCGAAGCTGGCCAAGACCTGGAACGATATCGGCGTATGGCGCGAGGATGCCCTGAACTATGATGGCGACACGCGCGAACTGCTCTATGCCGGGCGGTCCGGCGTCGAGCAGCACCACACCCAGACGTTCGTCAACGACATCGTCAACAACATGAACCAGAAGCAGCCGGGCTCCGATCCCAAGTTCTTCTGGTGGGGCAAGGAAAACGGCAACTTCTTCAAGGACATCTTCACGCATGGCGCCATGGCCGTGAGTGCAAATTCCAGGAACCCCGAGAAGGCGCTCGAAGTCTACGACCTGATCCGCAACGACAAAGAGCTCTACATGCTCTTCAACTTCGGCATCGAGGGTACCGACTACATCCTGACCGCCGACGGCAAGCTGGGATATCCGGAGGGCTGGGACCAGTCGACGCAGTCGCTCGGGACCAACTACTGGTGGGGCCGCATGGACGAATACGAGCTGCCGCGCACCACCTACGCGGCAAACAAGGACGAGATCATCGCCGAGCTCGACGCCACCGCCAAGGACTACCCGTACTCGACGCTGATCGTGAACAAGCAGAACATCGACCCTTCCCTCGCCGCGATGAGCGCCGTGCTGTCGGAGTACATGCCGCAGCTCGCCTACGGCAAGTTCGAGGACCCGGCTGCCGCCGTTGCCGAGATGCGTGAGAAGCTGAATGCCGTCGGCTACGAGGAAGCTCGCGCTTCGCTCCAGGCGGACATGGATGCCTGGAAGGCCGCCCGCGGCATGTAGAAGCCGAGCCGGGCGGGCTCACCCGGGCCCGCCCGGCATCTCAAAGGACCAGACCAGTGGACACGCTGTTCTCGCCAGACTCCCCATTGATGCGAGGCCTCACCAGGCTCGCAGACGTGATGATCCTCAATTTCCTGTTCATCGTCACATCGATCCCGATAGTGACGCTTGGCGCATCGCTGACGGCGCTCAACTTCACCGCCATGCGGATCGCGACGGACAGGTGCAACTCCGTTTCGGGCGACTATTTTCGTTCGTTCCGCCAGAATTTCCGGCAGGGCACGGTGATCGGGCTGATCCTTGCTGCCTTCGCCGCGGTGCTGGGCGCCTGGTACCTGGTCGTCACCAACCTCGCGATCGAACCGCTGCTCGAGCTGGTGCTGCTGGCGATCTGGTACGGACTGGCCTTCACCTTCACGACGATGACGCTGTTTGTCTTCCCCTACCTTGCCAGCTTCGAAGGCAGCATAGGCGAGGTGCTGCGCAACGCTCGGCTGATGAGCTGGAAGCACTGGCTCACCGCATTGGGTGCCATGGGGCTTATCGGCCTCTCCATCGTCGTGACGGTGTTCTACCCGCAGTTCACTGGCTACGGGCTGCTCTGGCTGCTGGCGGGTTTCGGCGGGATCGCTACCGCCAACGGTTTTCTCTTCGCCCGCGTCTTCGACAAGTACGTCGCCGCAGCGGCAGCAACACGCAAATAGGGGTCGCCAGCTCATGCATAGTCATCAGATCCGACGGTGGAACTTCATCCTCGCCGATGTTCCGGATGCCTGGGCCAAGGGCTACGACGACAGCGCCTGGCGCGCCGTGAGCGTGCCGCACGACTGGGCGGTGGAGCAGGAGTTCGCCGAGGCCCATTCGAGCGGGACCGGCTACCTGCCCGGCGGGATCGGCTGGTATCGGGCGCATGTCGCGCTGCACGACGTGGGCGAGGTAGCCGGCAAGCATGTCCGGCTCAAGTTCGGTGGCGTCTACAAGAACGCGCAGGTTTGGGTGAACGGTTACCATGTGGGTGGCCGGCCGAACGGCTGGGCCGAGTTCTCGTTCGACCTGAGCGAGATCGTTTCCTATGCCAGCGGCGACGACCTCGTGGTGTGCGTGCGGGTGGAGCATACCGACATCTCGGACAGCCGCTGGTACAATGGGACCGGCATCACGCGGCAGGTCGAGATCGAGGTGCACGAGCCGGTGCGCGTTTCGGAATACGGCGCGGTGTTCGAGACGGCGTCGGCCGACACAGACGAAGCGACGGTCCGCATCGCGCTCCAACTCTGCAACGATACCGGCGAGGCCGTGTCTGTCGATGTGCAGAACGAGTTGCGGTCGCTGACCGGAGGCAAGGTCCATACCTTTGCGACCAGGGCGGAGATTCCTGCCGGGGGGACTGCTGACGCCATGGTAACGGGCAAGGTGCCGGAGCCGGAGTTGTGGTCGGACACGGCGCCGAACCTCTACCGGCTCACCACCACCCTGAGCTGGCTGGAGGGCGGCGAGACGCGGCGGGCCGTCTACGCGGAGGTGGTTGGCATCCGCACCTTCCGGTTCGACCCCGCCCACGGCTTCTTCATCAACGGCCAGGCACGGACGCTGAAAGGCGTCTGCCTGCACGAGGATGCGGGGCCGTTCGGCACGGCCGTGCCGACCAGCGTGTGGCTGCGCCGGCTGCTGAAGCTCAAGGACATGGGGTGCAACGGCGTTCGCATGGCGCATAATCCGCATGCGCCCGAACTCTACCGGCTGTGCGACGCGCTCGGGTTCTACGTCATCGACGAGGCGTTCGACGAGTGGGAGAACCCCAAGAACAAGTGGTGGCAGGGGCACAATGTCTACCCACCGCGGCACCAGGGCTACGCCAAAGATTTCCATGCCTGGCATGAGCGCGACCTCTCCAACATGGTCGAAGCCCATCGCAACCACCCCTCGATCATCGCCTGGAGCATCGGCAACGAGATCGACTACCCCAACGACCCCTATGCGAGCGCCCTGTTCGCCGAGATGACCGGCAACAACGATGCGCGCAAGACGGCCCGGCAGCGCACATACGACCCCAACCGACCCGACGCGCGCCGCCTGCCGACGGTCGCAAGGCGGCTCATCGATGTGGTCAAGGCGAGAGACACTACACGTCCGGTGACGCTTGGCGCCGCATACCCGGAGCTCTCAAGTCGCACGGGGCTGACCGAACTGTTCGACGTGATCGGCTACAACTACAAGGAGCATCTCTACGAGGATGATCACGCGCGGTTTCCGAACCTGCCGATCCTGGGCAGCGAAAACGGGCATCGCTACACCGACTGGCTCGCGGTCGCCGACAACGACTATATTTCGGGTCAGTATCTGTGGACCGGCATCGACTATCTGGGCGAGGCGCATGGCTGGCCGATCCATGGCTCGGGCGCTGGGCTGCTGACCGTTGCGGGGTTCGAGAAGCACACTTTCCACCTGCGGCGGAGCTGGTGGTCGGACGAGCCGGTCGCCCACATCGTCACCCGGCCTTACGTGGAGGCGGAGGACAAGAACTTCTGGTCGCACCCGATCGCGCGCACATGGGACGGCACGGGCGAAGCCATAGAGATCCTCTGCTTCTCGAACGGCGAACCGCGGCTGACCTGCAACGGTGAACCGCTGATGCTCACCCGCGATGACGAGCGTGGGTACTGGACCGCGATTTCTCCATCCCGTGCGGGTTCGCTGCTGCTTGAGACGCTGCGCGACGGTCAGGTAGTCGCGCGGGATGAACTCGGCCCCCGTGGCGACGCCGTAAGGCTCGAAGCGTCCGTGTGGGACGCGCCCGCCTTCCTGGCCGGCGTGCTTGAGCAGGCAGGGCTCCCGGCTGACGGCACCGTCCAGATCGAGTGTGTTCTGCGCGATGCGAACGGGGAGATTGCCCGCGACGAGCGGATGGTGTCGGCGGACGTGTCGGGCGGCGCGCTGCTGGGGATCGAGAACGGGGACCTCAGCGACAACACCGCCTACGCGCTGCCGCATCGCAGTACCTATGAGGGACGCCTCATCGTCTTCGTTCGCGCCGACGGCCCGGCACGGGTGCGATTGAGCGCGCCCGGTCTGCCTGATGTGGAGATCGCCTGCGGCCAGTAGCGCTAGCGGCGCAGCCGCTTCGAGAATGAACTGGCGGCGACGGCGAGGAGGATGATCGCGCCGACGAGGACCTGGCGGATGTAGCTGTCGACGCTCAGCTGCGTCAGGCCGTTATCGAGGACGCCGAGGATCAGCACGCCGATGACGGTGGCGAGGATGCGTGGCACGCCCTGTTCGGACATGGTCATGCCGAGGAACACCGCGGCGATGGCGTTCAGCATGAGGCCGCTGCCCTGCGTCGGGTTGGCCGAGGCGACGCGGCTCGCGTACATCAGCCCGGCGGCGGCGGCGCTGAGGCCGGTGAGTGCAAAGGCGATGAGCTTCAGGCGACGCACGGCGACGCCCGACAGATAAGCCGCCTCGATGTTGCCGCCGATGGCGTAAAGGCGGCGGCCGAAGGTGGTCTGCTCGAGCAGCACCCAGACAGCGAAGACGACGACGAGCGCCACGATGGTAAGGTTGGGCAGCATGACGGCGACGCCGCCAATGTCGCCGAGCGGAATGCCGCCGCGGGCGAAGTTCGAGAAATCGGCGGGGATAGAGGCGCCGGAAATCGTCTTGCCGCCGCTCAGCACGAATGCGGCTCCCGACAGGATGGTCAGCATCGCGAGCGTGGCAACGAAGGGCAGGATGCCGATGAAGCTGACCAGCACGCCGTTGATGGCGCCGCCGACGAGGCCGCCCAGCAGCGCGACGCCGACCGTCATCCAGATCGGGTAGCCGGCCGCGAACAGCACGCCCGCGACGATGCCGGAGAGGCTCGCCGCCGAGCCGACCGAAAGGTCGAAATCGCCCATCACCATGACGATGGTCATGCCGGCCGCGACGACCATCAGCATCGAGAGCTGCTGGGTGATGTTCAGCCAGTTGCGCGCCGTCATGAAGGTGTCGGGCAGGTTGAACCAGAAGAAGCCGAGGATCAGCGCGAAGCCGATCAGCGTGCCGTAGCGGCGGAGCAGGGTGGCTATGGTCATGCGGCGACGCGGCCGTAGCAGCGGTTCAGCAGGTCGTCCTCGCCGAGTCCCTTGGCCGGGACGATTTCCGCGATGGCGCCATCGCGCATTACCGCGATGCGGTCGCACATGCCGATCAGCTCGGGCAGGTCGGAACTCACCAGGATCACCGCCATGCCCTTCTGCGTCATGTCGCGAATGATGGTGTAGATATCGAATTTCGCGCCCACGTCCACCCCGCGCGTCGGCTCGTCGAGCAGCAGCAGTTTCGGGTTGCCGCTGAGCGCCTTGGCGAACACCACCTTCTGCTGGTTGCCGCCGCTCAGTTGCCCGGCAAGCTGGCGCGGCCCAGTCGAGCGCAGGCGGACATCGGCAGCGAGGGTGGTGGCGAAGCGCTGTTCGGCGCGCGGCGTGAGGAAGCTGCCGCCGAGGCTTTGCCGCCTGAGCTGGGCGAGGGTGATGTTCTCGAAGATGGGGCGAGTGAGCATCAGCCCTTCACTGCGCCGTTCGCGCGGTACGTAGGCGACGCCGGCCTTCCAGGCGTCGGCGGGGCTGAAGGGGCGGTAGGGCTTGCCATCGAGGGTGACGGTGCCGCTACGCATAGGCAGGTCACCGAACAGGGCGCGGACCAGTTCGCGCTGGCCGGAGCCGGAGAGGCCGGCGATACCTAGGATTTCGCCTCGCCGGAGGCTGAACGAGGTGGAGCGCAGGCGCCCTGCGGCGAGGTCGCGGACCTCGAGCGCGGTGCCGCTCGTGGGGGTGGTGGCCGCTGCGGGGTAAGCATCGCCGGCCTTGCGGCCGATCATCAGGGCAACGAGGTCGTCGTGGGTGATGTCGGCCATCCTGCCTGTGTCGACGGTGGCCCCATCGCGCATCACGGTGGCGCGGTCGCAGAGCGCCATCACCTCGTCTAGACGGTGCGAGACGTAGAGGACCGAGCCGCCGTCGGCGCGGATCTGTCGCAGCACTCGGAACAGGCGCTCGGACTCGTCGCGGGTGAGGGCGGCGGTCGGCTCGTCCATGACGTAGAGGCGGGCGGGGGCGTCGGGCTCGCTGAGGAAGGCGCTCGAGAGGCGGACCAGCATCTGGTCGCCGGGCGACAGTCGGGCCATGCGCTGGCGCGGGTTGATATGGGTGATGCCGAGCTTTTCGAGGGCGTCGCCGGCAGTGGCGTTGAGGGCCCGCCAGTCGACCAGCACGCCGGCGCGCAGCGGGTACCGGCGGCCCATGAAGATGTTCTCGGCTACAGAGATCGCCGGGACGACGTTGAATTCCTGGTGGATGAATCGGAAGCCGAGGCGGTGCGCTTCGTGCGGGCTGCCGATAGTGGTCGGCTTGCCGTCGATGCGGATATCGGCCGTGTCGGGCGCTACGACACCGGCGAGGATCTTGATGAGCGTCGACTTGCCCGCGCCGTTCTCGCCCATGAGCGCGTGGATCTCACCCGCCTCGATGGTGAGGGCGACACGGCGCAGCGCGGGCACGCCCGCGTAGGCCTTGGCGACGTTTTCGAGGGAGAGGAAACTCATGGGCGGAGAAGCGGGCGCCGAGGCGCCCGCTAGAGGCTTACTGAGCCGCGTTTTCTTTGGTGACCAGCTTGGTCGGCACGAAGGTCACGGCGTCGGCTGGTGCGGTACCTGCGAGAAGGCCAGCGACGGCTTCAGCAGCTGCTGCGCCGATACCGGCGAAGTCCTGGGCGACGGTGGCTTCGAAGTTGCCGCCCTTGGCGACTTCCTCGCGGGCCTGCGGGTTGGCGTCGATGCCGGTGATGACGATGCCTTCACCCTGGCGGCCGGCGGCCTCGATGGCCTGCAGCGCGCCGAGCGCCGGCTGGTCCCAGGCGGCCCAGACGGCCTTGATGCTGCCGGGCTCCGGGTTGGCCGCGAGGACCGCATCCATCTTGGCGCGGGAGTCTGCTATGCCGCCGTCCGAGACGTCCGGAGTGATCCGGTCGAGTACGGTGATGCCGGCATTGGCGGCGAAGATTTCGTCGGCCTTGGCGCCGCGCACCTGCACGGGCGGGAAGGCGTCGAAGACGAACATCACGACATTGCCCTCGCCGCCGATGCGATCGACGACAAAGCCGGCGGTGGTTTCGGCCATGGCGACACCATCGGAGGTGACGTTGGTGGCAAGCAGCGGATCGCTGCCGGCATCCATGCCGACGACCGGGATATTGGCGTCCTTGGCGGTCTGCAGGCCGGCGGCGACCTGGGTCGGATCGACGTTGATGACGATGGCGTCGACGCCCTGGTTCACCACGTCCTCGATGCGGCTGATCACGGCGGCGACGTCACCGGCGGTATCCACCACGTTGACGTCCCAGCCTTTTTCCTTGGCGACGGCCTGGAAGGCCTCGACATAAGCCTGGGTGCCCGGCTGAGCCATGTAGGGGGTGATGACGGCGACCTTGGCCTGAGCGAATGCAGCGCCCGAGGCGCCGGCGACGACGGCGGCAGCCGCGAAGGCGAGGCCGCGAGCGGTCTTTGACAGGGTAGTGAGCATTTTTCGGGTAGTCCTCCTGAAGGCATCGGGCTGCATGTTCGCCCGGCCGCCTGCATTGCCCGCGCAGACGGCTGTTTTACTGGTGCCCGGGCCGACTATAAGAGAGCCGGCCACGGGCGGCCACTGGGATTTGGGGGAGAACGGCGTGGCTGAAACCACTCTCATCGGCATCGACGTCGGGACGACCGCGATCAAGGCGATCCTTATCGATGCGAGGGGCAACCGGCTCGACAGTTTTTCGCGGCCGTATCCGATCGTGCGGCCGCTCGAGGGGCATGCCGAGCAGGATCCGCAGGACTGGATGGACGGGGTGCTGGCGGCGCTGGCGCAGTTTGCCGACGGGCATGACCTCGGGGGTCTCGCCGGGATCGGCATCTGTTCGCAAGTGCAAACGACGGTGTTCGTCGATGGGGCGGGCGAGCCGGTGATGCCGGCCATCCTGTGGCAGGATGTGCGTTCGGCGCCCGACGGGGCGCTGCTGGATGCGCAGGTTTCGGCGCAGCAGAAGCTCGACTGGTTCGGAGGGCCGGTGCCGATCGATGCGAGCCATGCGCTGGCCCGGGTCGCCCATGTCAGCCGCGTTGCCCCCGAGGCCTGGGCCAGGACCCGGCATGTGCTGCAGCCGCGCGACTATTGCATCCTGCATCTCACCGGCGAGCTGGCGGCTGATCCGATCGCCGCCATCGGGCTCGTCGATGCGCAGGGCTATGTCGAGCCGCTGTTCGACCTGCTGCCGGGGACGCTCGAGAAGTTTCCGCCTCTCTTTCCGTTCACCCACGTAGCCGGGCGGGTGCGCGATGGGCTGCCGTGCGCGGGAACGCCGGTGGTGGTGGGAGCGATGGATGCGTGGGGCGGCATGTTCGGTACCGGCGTCGCGGCCGACGGCGACGCCATGTACCAGAGCGGCACCAGCGAGATTCCGGGGATCGTGTCGTCGGTGGTGAACCCGACGCCGGGGGTGATCCTGTTCCCGCCCTATGAGGGGATCGTCATGCATGCGGCACCGACGCAGACGGGCGGGGCGGCGCTGGCGTGGTTCGGCAAGGTGCTCGGTCGCGGTCCGGAGGAGATGTCGGCGCTGGCCGGAGGCATCGAGCCATCCTCCGCCGTGCCGCTGTTCCTGCCGCATCTGATGGGAGAGCGGGCGCCGATCTGGGACAGCGCGTCGCGGGGGGTGTTTGCGCGGATGGACAACCGGGCCGGGGCGCCGGAGATGGTGCGCGCGGTGATGGAGGGGGTGGCGTTCTCGGTGCGCTGGGCGTTCGAGGCGTTGCAGGCTTCGGCGGGGCGGAAAGTCGAGGTGGTCAATATCGGCGGGGGCGGGTCGCGGTCGGACGTGTGGTGCCAGATCAGGGCCGATGCGCTTGGCATGGTGCTGCGGCGGGCGGCGGCGCCAGAGGCGGCGGCGATCGGGGCGGCGATGCTGGCGGGGGTGGGCAGCGGGGTGATGCCATCGATCGTGGCGGCGTCGCGGGAACTGGTACAGTTCGACGCCACCTTCGAGCCGGGTGCCGGCAAGGCCGGGTACTACGCCGAGAAGTTCGGCAAGTACCGCGAACTGTACGAAGCGCTTCGGGCTTTCAATCGGTAGCGCGGGCTGTATAGATTGCGCAGCCGCCCGCAGTCCGAAGAGCGGCAATCCATTGTTTGCGAGGCAAAAGATGACCTGGAGCGGCGTGTTTCCGGCGGCCACCACCAAGATGACGGCAAGCGGCGAGCTGGACCTGAAGGCGTTTCAGCACAGCATCGACCGGCTGGTGACGAGCGGGGTCAGCGGTGTGATCGTGCTGCCGATGCTGGGCGAGAACGCGGCGCTGACGCAGGCCGAAAAGGACCTGGTGGTGCCGGCGGCGAAGGAAGCCGTGGGCGGCCGGGTGCCGCTGCTTTCGGGGCTGGCGGAGCTGTCGACGGCGGATGCGGTGGCGGCGGCCAAGCATTACCGGACGCTGGGCGCCGAGGGGCTGATGGTGTTCCCCAGCCTCGCCTACCGGACTGATCGGCGCGAGACCATCGAGTGGTACAAGGCGGTGGCGACCGGCGGGCTGCCGATCATGATCTATAATAACCCCTTGGCCTATAAGGTCGATGTGGACGTACCGACGCTCGAGGGGCTGGCCGGGGTGCCGGAGATCGTGGCGGTGAAGGAGGAGACGGGCGACGTCCGCCGGGTCACCGACCTGTTCAACGCCTTCGGCGACCGGTTCGACATCTTCTGCGGGGTGGATGACCTGATCCTCGAGAGCCTGGCGCTGGGCGTGGTGGGCTGGGTTTCGGGGATGACGAATGCCTGGCCAGAGGAGTGCGTGAAGCTGTTCAACGCCGCAAAGGCAGGCAATTTCAAGGAGATACTGCCGCTCTACCGGCTGCTGACGCCGGCCTTCCACCTCGATACGGATGTGAAGCTGGTGCAGTACATCAAGTTCGCCGAGCATCTGGTGTACGGGGCGCCGGAGCATGTGCGGCCGCCGCGGCTGTCGCTCGAGGGTGAGGAGCGAGCGCGGGTGGAGGCGGTGATCCGGAAGACGATCGCGGACCTCAGGGCGATGTGACGGTTCGGACCGCAGCCCGGATCGGGCGGAGGTCGGGGGCGGCGAGGCGGATGGACCAGCCGAGGGCGTTGGGGAGCTGGCTCATTGCGGCGTAAAGGTCTGGGATTGCTGGCAATTCCGGCTCGTCGAGGCCGATGAAGAGGAGAGTGCCGAAGGCGCGGAAGGCCGGGCTGAAGGCCGGGGATCTGAGGTACTGGCGGTCGAGGAGGACGATCTCGCCGGCGCGGCGGATGGTGAGGGTGTTGTCGAGTTCTGACAGCGGGCGGGCCTGACCGTCCGGGTCGTGGGTGGTGAAGCTGTCGGCGAAAAGCATTGTGCTGCCGGTGCTTAGCGCGATATCGGTTGCCTGTTGGTGGGCGGCATCGGGGAAGTAGATGCGGGCTTCGGGCAGGTAGCTGAGGTGGGCGGCTTCGCCGAGGCTGATGCTCAGACGCTCGCGGCTGGTATTGCCGGAGCGGGCACGGTGGATGGCGGTGGCGCCCTGGTAGCCGATGCGGACATTGGTGGCCGCATTCAGTACGAGATTGGTCGCAAGATTGTCGCGATCATGTACAGGCCCGGAGCTGTTCTGAACGACAAGTTGTAGCGAATTGGCGCCCATAGGCCACAAACTTTTGCCACCCGCGAAGGTGCGCATCAGCACGTAGGGGTAGCTGAAAAGCCTTCTGTCCAGCACGGTCTGGCCGTTGCGGACGACGAAACTCAGGTCAAGTTGACACTGTTCACTTGGGATTGTCGCGTGCTTCACGTGCGGAACAGCACCTCGCGCTCGATGAGGTCGACGACGGCTTCGATGCCCTCGCCCTTGCGGCAGTTGGTGAGGAGGACGGGGCGGTTGTTGCGGACGGCGAGGGCCTCCTGATGCATGCGGTCGAGATTGACCCCCACATAGGGGGCGAGGTCGGTCTTGTTGATGACGAGCAGGTCGGAGCGGATGACGCCCGGCCCGCGCTTGCGCGGGATGTCGTCGCCGCCGGCTACATCAATGACGAACATCCAGAAATCCGTGAGGTCGCGCGAGAAGGTGGAGGCGAGGTTATCACCGCCCGATTCGAGGAGGATAAGTTCGACGCCGGGGAAGCGGCGCTCGAGCTCGTCGGCGGCCTCGATGTTGAGGGTAGGGTCCTCGCGGATGACGGTGTGCGGGCAGGCGCCGGCTTCGACGGCCGAAACGCGGGCCGGATCGATGAGGCCGGAGCGGCGGACGCGCTCGGCGTCCTCGGCGGTGACAAGGTCGTTGGTGATGACGGCGATATCGATGCCGCGGGCCATCAGCGCCGGGATCAGGCGCTCGACCATGGCGGTCTTGCCCGAGCCGACCGGACCGCCGATGCCGACGCGGGCGGCGGCGATGGGCTTGTTGCGCGCTGTGGTGACAGTGGGGGCGAGCTGGTTCATCTGAGCATGTACCTCCGCATCAGCGGGACTTTCTTTACCGGCTCGCACATGAGGAGCTTGCCGTCGGCGCGGACCTCGTAGGTCTGCGGGTCGACTTCGATCCAGGGGAGGAGGTCGTTGCGGATCATGTGTTTTTTCCGCAACTGGCGGACCGACTTGATCGGCAGGGTGGTCTTCGCAAGCCCGAGGCGGTCGGCGACGCCGGCATCGATGGCGAGCTTGCTCATGAAGTTGAAGCTGACCCGTTGCGTCGCCATGCCGAGACCGCCCCACATGGTCTTCTGGATCTGCGGCTCGGCCACGCCGAGGCTGCCATTGCCGTCGCCCATTGCCTGCCAGGTGATGGCGCCGTTCTTGATGACGGTCCACGGTTTCACGCCGAAGCTGGCGCGTGGCCAGAGCACGAGGTCGGCGATCTTGCCAACCTCGATCGAGCCGACATGGTCGTCGATGCCGACGGCGATGGCCGGGTTGATGGTGAGTTTGGCGACGTAGCGCTTCACCCGCTCGTTGTCCGCGCGGGCGGTAGTCTCCTCGGGGAGGCGGCCGATACGGTCCTTCATCACCGAGGCGAGCTGCCAGCACTTGGCGACGTTTTCGGCGAGGCGGCCCATGCCCTGCGTGTCGGTGCCGAAGATCGAGATGGCCCCCATGTCGTGGAGGAAATCCTCGGCGGCGACGGTGCCGGCGCGGACGCGGGCTTCGCCGAACAGCAGGTCCTCGGGCGTGTTGTAGTTGAGGCTGTGGGCGATCATCGACATCGGCAGCCCTTCCTCCATCGCATACTGCGTGTAGGGGTTGGTGGGGTTGGTCGATGAGGGGATGACGTTGTCGTAGGAGCAGACCTTCAGGAGGTCCGGCGCGTGGCCACCGCCGGCGCCCTCCACATGGTACATGTGGATGGTGCGGCCTTCGCAGGCGGCCATGGTGTCCTCGGCGAAGAGGAACTCGTTGATCGTGTCGGTGTGCAGGTGCACGGCGAAATCGTTGCGGTCGGCAGCGATCAGCGAGCCGTCGATGACGGCGGGGGCGGCGCCCCAATCCTCGTGGATCTTGATGGCGGCCGCGCCGCCCGCGACCGATTCCTCGACCGCCTCCGGACTGGTGCTGCCACGGCCGAACAGGGCGTAGTTGACCGGTGAACTTTCCATGCCCTGCAGCAGCAGGCCGAACGAGCGCGTGGTGCCCGAGCCGACATCGAGCGGACCGGAGCCGACCAGCGTCGTGGTGCCACCGGCGAGGGCGTGCTCGGATTGCTCGGGCGAGGCGATATGGGCGTGGCTTTCGATGGCGCCGGCGGTGACGATGAAGTTGACGCCGTTGATCTGCTGCGTGGTGCTGCCGACCAGCATGCCGGGGGTGATGCCGGGCATGACATGCGGGTTGCCGGCCTTGCCGATGCCGGCGATCTTCCCGTCCTTCATGCCGATGTCGGCTTTGACGATGCCGGTCACCGCATCGATGATGGTGACGCCGTAGATGACGATATCGAGGATGCCGTCGCTGGGGCGGGCATAGGGATCGATGCCCTCGCCATCGCGGAGGTTCTTGCCGGCCCCCAGCACCAGTTCATGGCCGTAGACGGCGTAGTCGTGCTCGATCTCGACCAGCAGTTCGGTATCGCCCAGCCGGATGAGGTCACCCGTGGTCGGGCCGTAGAGCCGGGCGTAGGCGGCGCGTGTCAGTGTCGACATGGTGGTTCAGGCTCCCTTGTAGCCGCGGGCGCGGGCGAGCTCGAGGCCCGCAGCCTTGGCCCCGACAGTGTCGAGCGATCCGTTGACGAGGCCGGCCTGGCCCTGGACGATGCGATTGCCGGCGATGGGGACGAGCCGGACCGATTGCGGCACGCCGGGCTCGAAGCGGATGCCCATGCCGGCGGGGCGATCGAGCTTGAACCCCCAGGCGGCGGCGCGGTCGAACTCGAGGGCGCGGTTGGTTTCGAAGAAATGCGTGTGGCTGCGCACCTGGATGTCGCGATCCCCGGTGTTGACGACATCGAGCGTGACGCTCTCGCCCTCCTCGAAGAAGGTGATCTCGCCTTCGGGGCTGAAGATCTGGCCGGGATAGGAGTCTTCGAGGAGCGGCTGGTGGCCGAGGGCGATGGGCTCGAACATGACGAGCAGCTTGGTGCCCTCGGCGAAGGCGCACTCGATGTAGATCATCGGGGTCATTTCGGCGACGCCGGGTTCCACATCGTCGGTGGTGAGCAGCCGGCTCGCCATGTCGCGGATCTCGGCATAGGGCATGTCGCGGCGAGCGGCGAGCATCACCTCGTCGGTGATGAGCGCCACGGCCTCGGGATGGCTGAGGCGGACGCCGAGGGCCTTGTTGCGGCGGGCCATTTCGGCGGCCGTGAAGATGGTGAGGCGGTCAAGCTCGGTGGGCGTGAGGTTCATGGGCTCCTCGTGCGGTGGGGTGGGATAGAAACTGCGGCGGTCGCCAGTGGTCCTCCCCTGTCCGAAGGACGGGGGAGGGGGACCACCCGAAGGGTGGTGGAGAGGGCCTTCGCGGACGCGCTGATTGCACGTGAGTTGACGGGCTGGAGTCTGGACCGCCCCCTCCACCAGCTACGCTGGTCCCCCTCCCCGCTACGCAGGGGAGGACCCCGGCAACGTCAGTGTCCCGACATGGATTCTCTAAGGACAGCCAGAGAACTGAGGAGCAGGTGGCGCTGCTGCGGCGAGTACCCCCTCTCCTCAGCTCTGCTACGGCGCCAAGGCGCCTAGCGACGCTATCCTCCCCCGCCAGGGGGGAGGAGGCGCTGTGGCATCTGCGGTGCAGCCTCTGAAGGTCGGAATGCTTCATGTGGCGAACATGCGGACGTGGCGGGTGGGGCCGCGGGTGATGGCGATGTCGATCAGGGGGGTGAAGCTGGAGGGGAGGGCGTCGGGGTCGGGGGTGGTTTCGAGGAGGTCGGCGAGGGTTTTTCGCGCCTCGGTGACGGCGCGCTGGGCTTCGATGTGGCCGATGAGGCCGAGGCGGGTGGCGGCGGAGACGAGGCCGGTGACGAGGGTCCAGCCGGAAACGAGTTCGGCGGCTGCGAGGGTGAGGCCGGCGTCGCGGTAGCTGAGGGCCTGGATGACGGGGAGGTGGCCGAGGCGGGGGTCGGCGGAGACCATCTGGCGATAGGTGGTGCTGAGCGGGCCGCCGAGCTTGACGGCGACGCCGAGGAGGGCGCGGCCGGCGCGGTGGGAGCCTTCGCGCATTTCGGCGCTGAGGGTGGTGGCTTCGGCGAGGCGGTCGGTGGCGGCGGCGGCTTCGAGGTCGTCGGTGAAGGCGCGGCGGAGGAGGATACGGTCGGAGGTGTGCCAGCGGTGGGCGAGGTGGGTGTGGATGGCGGCATCCAGTTCGTGGACTCCGTCCAGCAGGCCGTCGGCGGCAAGGCCTTCGATGCCCCAGGAGAAGGCGAAGCCGCCGGCGGGGTAGGCGCTATCGCCGAGTTGCAGGAGGGCGAGGGCCTGGGTGGGGGTGAAGGTCATGGGCGGGCCCATTCGGGGCGCCGACGCCCACCTCCCGCCCTTGCGGGGGAGGTAGCGCAGCTTGGCGCGATTGCGCCTAGCGAAGCTAGGAGGGGGGTGTTCTGCCCACGCCTCGGTGGTACCCCCTCCCTGGCTGCGCTAGGCGGCGGAGCCGCCAAGCTGCGCCACCCTCCCCGCAAGGGGGAGGGTGGGCGCGCGTTACATGGGCTGTGACCCGGGGGGGGCATGGCGCTGCCTCGACCAGTTCCTCGACTTCTCCGCTTTCTAGCAGCGGCAAAATCCTTGCGCGGTAAGTGTGCAACGGCGCGTCGAGGAGGATGTGCAGGGTTTCGCCGTCGAAGCGGACGCGCCAGTGGAGGTTGCCGGCGTTCCAGCCAAGTTTGAGGGCGGCGGCCTGGTCGGTTGGTTTGAGGCGCCAGATTTCCTGTTCGCCGAAGCGGGCGATGATGGCCCGCTCCGGATCGAGGAACAGGACGGCGCCATCGACGAGGTCTTCGTCGCGGTCGAGGCTGACGGCGCAGTCGGTGCCGCGGTCGGTGACGAGGCGGAAGCGCTTGCGGCCAGCATCGGAGGGCGGCACGAACAGCAGTTCGATGACGTCACGGTGCTCGAGATCGTGGATGAGGCCGGCATAGGCCGCATCGTGGGCGGTGCCGAGAATGCCGTGGAGCCGCAGCAACTTCGTCTCCGTCAGTGGGTGTGGAAGACGGCCTGGTATTTCGCGAGCGCCGCCTTCAGCGCCTCGAACTCGGCCGGGGTGGGGTTGGATGGGTCGGCGGCGACGGGGAGGGCGCCGAACTTCATCAGGCAGGCCATCAGCAGCAGGCGTGCCTTGGTGGAGGTGAGGTTGGAGCCGGCGATGGTGTAGGCCTCGGGGTCGGAGAAGCCTTCGGGGTAGCCGCGGCCGGTGCGGGCGACGGGGATGCCCATGAAGCTGGCCTCGCGCAGCATCTGGCCGCGGAGTTCGGAGGTGATGTTGCCGTAGGGCACGAGGCCTTCGATGACGAAGCCGCCGAGCCGCTTGCCACTGAGCTTGTGCTTGATCAGGTAGGCGAGGTCGTCCTCGGCGGTGGGATCGTCGCCGAACTGGTCGGCGAAGTAGCCGCCTTCCTTGACGATCGAGACGGACGGGATGGCGTCGGCAAGGAGGTGGCCGAGGCCGTTCTTGATCGGCACCGAGTACGTGACGGCCTTGCCGTCGACGAGTTTGGTGCCGGTGACGGAGTTGGGGAGCTTCGTCAGGTTCACGTCGGACGATGAGGTGTGCTTGTAGGCCGGGATGTACATCATGTACGGCGCGCCCATGTGGGTGACCTGGCCGAGGATGCCGCCATGGCCGCCGGTCGCCACATAGCCGCCGGGGCGGGCATCGACCTTGGCGACTTCGCGGGCGGCGAAGAACTGCTGTTCCTGGATGACGACAGTGCCGGCGCGGTTGCCGCCCTTGCCGTCCTTCCAGATGCCGCTCTCGATGTAGGTGACGCTGTCGACGATGTTGGCGGGGCCGTCGTTGGAGATCTGGCCCTGCGGACGCTGCGCGGCGTTGCAGGCGATGGGCAGGTCGGTATGGATGAGGAGGTTGAACCAGTAGGCGCTTTCCTCGACCTGCGGGGAGCCCTGCGTCCAGATGGCGCCGTCGTATTTGCCGGAGGACATCACCGACTGGACGTCGTTGGTGATCTTGGCGAGGGTCGGGCGCGGCGGGGACTTGGCGAGGTGCCAGGGCTTGTAGGCGAAGAAATCGTGGCCGAGGCGCTCGGCCGGGGTATCGCCGTCGCCGGTATCGGCGCGGCTGTCGTGCGGCAGCCCCTTGGTGAAGCCGCCGGGCGGGGCGACGCGGTAGAAATCGACGTCGGCGCGGCCGCCGATCTGGTTGGCCTTGCCGTTGGCGTCGATGGAGAGGCGGTCGATTTCCTCGAAGCTGCGCGAGCCATCGGGGAAGAAGCCCTGCCGGGCGACGGGGCTGCCGGGGTAGGTGGCTTCCTCCTCCCAGGGTTTGCCGTCGGCCTGCAGCGCCATGTAGGGCAGGGGGTAGAGGCCGTCCTCGGGCTTCAGTTCGATCTCGTAGACCGGCTTGTCGGCGTCGGAGGTTTTCGTGGTCGAGAAGCTGCCATCGGGGGCGAGCCAGCCGTCGGGGGCGGCGTAGAGTTCGGCGGTGTCGGCTTCGAGCGGGTGGGCGGAGAACTGCTCGACATAGACCTTCACCGGTGCGGCGAGGCGCTGGGCGCGGAGCGGGTCGAAGTCGCCCGGGAGGGGCGGCAGGCCGGCCTTTTCGCGGGCCTTGTTGGAGGTGACCAGCGGCGGGGTGTTCTGGATGGTGGCGGTGGGGCCGGCGAGGTGGGCGATGCGGAGCTTGGTCATTTGGCGAAG
The DNA here is from genome assembly GCA_903842455.1 of uncultured Hyphomicrobiales bacterium. Classification (GTDB taxonomy): domain Bacteria; phylum Pseudomonadota; class Alphaproteobacteria; order Rhizobiales; family Devosiaceae; genus Devosia_A. Next base: position 19,860 of record CAIMLX010000039.1, read on the forward strand.
TTCTTCTTTTCCATCATCATGTGGACGCCCTTGTTGCCGTTCACCGTCTGGGTGACGTGCAGGTCGCCGGCGAGGCTGCAGAGCATGTAGGCTTCGGCGTGGGTGAGGCCGGACTTCTCGCCGAGGAGCGCGATCATCTCGCGCAGCGCGGTGACCGAGCAGGTGTCGAGGTCGGGGTCCATGCCCATGGTGATGTGGTGGGTGGGGGTCTCGGCGCGCGGCCAGGTAAAGGTGAGGTCGTCGCGGACGATGAACTCGAACACGCCGCGCAGCGCCGTCTCGATGGCGGTGACGCAGACTTCGCCGTCGCCCTGGCAGCCGTGGCCGTCGCCGCAGCTGAACATGCCGCCTTCGGTGAATACGGGGATGTAGAGGGTGGAGCCGGCGACGAGTTCCTTGTTGTCGAGGTTGCCGCACATCGATTGCGGGGCGATGGAACTGAGGCGGCCCCAGCCCTTGGGCGGGGCGAGGCCCATAACGCCGAAGAACGGGGCGAGGGTGAGTTCGAGGCCCCAGGGCATGATGCCGACATTGCGCGCCTGGTCGATGGCGATGTTGTTGTAGACCATCTCGTCGTAGTCGTGCGGGAGGGTGCCCATCTTGGGGATGATGACGTTGAAGCCCCAGTCCTGGATGACCTGCACGTCCTTGATGCGGACTTCGAGCACGTTGCCGGGTTTGGCGCCCTCGACATAGACCGGGCCGGTGAGGATATGCGGACCCTCGGGCTTCACCCCGGCGATGATGTCGTCGAGGGCGGGCGGGATGAAGAACTTGTCGCGCGGGGGGAGGAAGGCGGGGCCGCCGGTGACGGTGTCGATGGTGACGGTGTCACCCGACTTCACGGTGAGGGCGGGCTTCAGGGTGGCGTCGAAATAGCCCCAGTGGACGGTTTCGACGCTGGGGAGGAGGTGGTGTTCGGTCATGTCATCTCACGCGGGGACGTTGGCGGCAGCGAGGCCGGGTTCGAAGGCGAGGAGGCCACGGACGGCACTGACGCGGACGCAGCGGGCCATGTGGTTGCGGCCGTCGGTGACTTCGGGGGGCATGGCGGCGAGGCATTCGGGGCCGGCGTATTTGCAGCGGGGCGCAAAGCTGCAGCCATCGGGGAGGGCGCGGAGGTCGGGCGGGGTGCCGGCGATGGTATCGAGCGGGGCGCTGCGATCCTGATCCTTGATGGTGGAGGACAGCATGGCGCGGGTATAGGGGTGCTCGGGGTGCATGAGCACGTCGCGGGCATTGCCGTATTCGATGATGCGGCCGGCATACATGACGGCGACCTTGTCGGCGATCTGGGCGGCGACGCCGAGATCGTGGGTGACGAAGATCATCGACATGCCCATCTCGCGCTGCAGCTTGCGCAGCAGCACCAGCACCTGGATCTGCACCGAGGCGTCGAGGGCGGTGGTGGGTTCGTCGGCGAGGAGCAGGCTGGGGCGGCAGCTCAGCGCCACGGCGATCATGGCGCGCTGGCGCAGGCCGCCGGAGAGCTCGTGCGGGTAGGCCTTGAGGCGACGCTCGGGCGAGGGGACGCGGACCAGTTCGAGCAGTTCGAGGGCGCGTTTCCAGCCGGCGTCGCGATCGACCCTTTCGTGCCGCATCACCGTTTCGGCGATTTGGTCGCCGATGGTGTAGAGCGGATCGAGGGCGGTCATCGGCTCCTGGAAGATCATCGAGATGGTGGAGCCGCGCAGCTCCGACATCCGCTTTTCGGTGACCTTCATGATGTCGTGCTCGCCGACGCGCATCTCGCCGGTCATGCGGGTGCGCTTTTTGGCGTGGAGCTGCAGCAGCGAGCGCATCATCACCGACTTGCCGGAGCCCGATTCGCCGATGACGCAGAGGACTTCGCCCTTCTTGAGCTCGAACGAGACGCCGTTGACGGCCTTGACGGTGGCTTCGCGGGAGACGAAGCGGACCTCGAGGTCCTTCACCTTGACGTAGGCCTCGGGCGTTTCGGACTGGGCTTCGACGAGGGACAGGTCGGGGGAGCGCATCTCGTTCATCTCATCTCTCCTTGCTGCCAGAGCGGGAGCTGTCGCGTATCGGGGTTGGGCGCCTTGGAGTGACCGGAGCCGGCATGCACCATGTGGCAGGCGGCGAGGTGCTCGGAGGCATCGGCCCGGAGCGCGTCGCCGAGCGACGGGGCCTTGCTCATGCAGACTTCCTCGGCGAAGGGGCAGCGGGTGTGGAAGCGGCAGCCCGAGGGCGGGTTGACCGGGTTGGGCGGGTCGCCGGCCAGAGGCGCCGAGTCGACGCGCTCGTCGGGATCCATCGACAGCCGGCAGGCGAGGAGCGCCTGTGTGTAGGGATGGAGCGGGTTCTCGTAGATCTTGTCGACGGGGCCGATTTCGACGACCTGGCCGAGATACATCACCAGCACGCGATCGGAGATGTATTTCACCACGTGCAGATCGTGCGAGATGAAGATGTAGGTGAGGTTGAGCTGCTCCTTGAGGTCGCCGAGCAGGTTCAGCACCTGGGCTTCGACCGACTTGTCGAGGGCCGACACGGCCTCGTCGAGGATGAGCAGGCGCGGATCGAGCGCCAGGGCGCGGGCGATGTTGACGCGCTGCTTCTGCCCGCCCGACAGTTCGTGCGGATAGCGCTGGCCGAAGCGATCGGCCTTGAGCCCGACCTTTTCGAGCAGGGCGCGGGCCTGTTCCTTCGCCGACTTCGCCGTGGCGCCCTGCACCTTCGGACCGTAGGCGATGGAGTTTTCGATGGGCAGGCGCGGGTTGAGGGACGAGTAGGAGTCCTGGAACACCATCTGCAGCGAGCGGCGGAGGCCGTCGAGCGAAGTGCCGGTCTTCTCGCCGACCGGGTCGCCATCGAGGATCAGGTGACCCTCGTCCTTGTCGATCAGGTACATCAGCAGGCGGGCGAGGGTGGACTTGCCGCAGCCGGATTCCCCGACGATGCCGAGTGTCTCGCCCTTGAGCACGTAGAAGGAGATGTCGTCGACGGCCTTCACCTCGGCGACCTTCTTGTTGAGCAGGCCGGCGCGGATCGGGAAGTACTTCTTGATGTTCTCGACGATCAGCATCGGCTGGGCCGGGCCGCCGCGATCCCGCTTGTCGGGACCGGAGGCGGTGGTTTCAATGACGTCGGTCATCGTTGGTCTCCCTTTGGTTGGCATCGACCCATCGGCGGGCACGACCGGGTCATCCCGGCGAAGGCCGAGATCCAGCCTGAGACGTGGAGGCGGATCACGGACTGGTCAGGATGGGCCCCGGCCTGCGCCGGGGTGACACCGTGGAACACTTGACTTTGCTGGTGCATCGGACGCCCTACGCTTTGACGTCCATGGCCTGACGGAGGCCATCGGAGACGAGGTTGAAGGCGATCGAGGTGATGAGGATGCAGACGCCGGGGAGCGCTGCGACCAGAGGCTGCACATAGATCGACTGGCGGAGGGTGGAGAGCATCAGGCCCCAGTCGGCCGTCGGGGGCGACACGCCAAGCCCGAGGAACGAGAGGCCGGAGGCAAGGATGATCGAGATCGACACGAGCGTCGAGGAATAGACCAGCACCGGGGACAGCACGTTGATGAGCACGTGGCTGGTGATGATGGAATAGGTGGAGGCGCCGCTGGCGCGGGCGGCATCGACGAAATCGAGGCTGCGGACCTGCGCGGTGGCGGTTTCGGCGACGCGGCAGAGCGGTGGGATCAGCACGACGGTGAGGGTGATCATCTGGTTGCCGATGCCGCCGCCGAGGCTGCCGGCGATGGCGACGGCGAGCAGCACGGACGGGAAGGCAAAGAACACATCCATGGTGCGCATGATCACCATGTTGACCTTGCCGCCGTAGTAGCCGGCGATGATGCCGAAGGCGCCGCCGATCAGGGTGGCGAAGCACACCGGCACGATGCCCATCAGCAGCGAGACGCGGCCGCCCCAGAGCAGGCGGGAGATCATGTCGCGGCCCTGCTCATCGGTGCCGAGGCCGAACTTGGCGTGACCGATCGGGCGGAGGCGATTGGCCATCGAGGATTTTTCAGGATCCATCGGCGACAGCCACGGGGCGAAGATCGCGGCCAGCACGATGGCGGCGATGAGCGCCATGCAGAACAGCGTCGTGTAGTCGTAGCGGAGGCGGTTCCAGACGCTGCCCCAATAGCCGCGCACCTTGGTGGAAGGTGCGGACTGGGACTTGTCGACGGGCAGGCTGCCAGCGGGAATATCGGTCATGATGGCCTCAGCTGCGTTTGATGCGCGGATCGACCAGCGACTGGGCGAGATCGACGACGAGGTTGATGAGGACGAAGGCGCCGGCGAGCACGAGGATGGTGCCCTGCAGCAGCGGGATGTCGCGGGTGAGGATCGCCTTGTTGAGCAGGGCCCCGGTGCCGGGCCAGGTGAACACGGTTTCGACCAGCACCGAGCCGCCGATCAGGTAGCCCAGCTGCAGGCCGAGCATGGCGATGGCGGCCGGCATGATGTTGCGGATGGCGTGAGTGATGATCTGGAAGCCGCCGAGCCCCTTGGCGCGCAGCGTCTGGATGAAATCCTGATTGAGGATTTCGCTCAGCGAGGCGCGGGTGATGCGGGTCATGATGGCGAGCGGCGGCAAGGCGAGCGCGACGATCGGCATGATGGCGAACTTGAAGTCGTCCCAGACGAAATAGTTGAAGCTGTCGGAGCCGCTGGCGCCCATGCCGGTGGCCGGCAGCCAGTTGAGATTCACCGCGAAGATGATGACGAGCACGACGGCGAGCCAGAAGGTCGGCACCGAGATGCCGAACACCGCCAGCGCGGTGACAAGACGATCGACGATGCCGCCCTGGCGGATGGCGGCGATGGTGCCGAGGACGAGCGAGACGACGAAGGCAAACAGCACCGAGATCAGCGCGATGACGATGGTATTGGCGAAAGCCCGCATGACTTCGGAGGCGACCGGCGCATTGTTGGCGATCGAGGTGCCGAAATTGCCGCCGAGCACGCGCCACAGCCACATCAGGTACTGAAAGACCACCGGTTGATCGAGCCCGTAATAGGCGCGCAGCGCCGCGATCTGCTCGGGTGGGGTGTCGGGGCGGACGAGACTGGTGATCGGGTCGCCCGGGGCGATCTGCACGAGGGCGAAGCAGATGATGGTGACGCCCAGGAGGATCGGGATCGTCAGGACCAGGCGGCGAAGGGCGTACATCCACATCTTGGGCTACCCGCAGTTGGCTTTGGGGGACGAAGGACCCGCGGACGCCGGAGCGCCCGCGGGAGGCTGTGCGATCAGGGCGTGACGACGATCGGCGTCAGGTCCTGGAACCAGCTCTGGGCCTGGACGAAGCCGGTCAGCTTCGGCGACAGGGCGCGCGGGTTCATGTCGTGCACGATGAACAGTTCCGGTGCGTCGGCCATGACGGCGTTGTTCATCTCGGTCAGCAGGGCGTCGCGCTTGGCCTGGTCGAATTCGGCGAGGGCGGCCTTGCCGAGTTCATCGACCGTGGGGCTGGAGTAGGTGCCCCAGTTGCAGCAACTGGGTGCGGCATACTCGGTCATCCACTTCTTGATGATGCCTTGGCTGGCATCGATGGGAGCCATGGAGAAGTTGATGCCGTCAAAGCCCGAGGCAGTGGCGCCCTGGAAGAACACGCCGATCAGGGCGTTCCAATCCATGGGAACCAGTTCGACCTCGAAGCCGGCGGCGTCGAGCTGCTCCTTGACGAGTTCGTTCATCGGCAGCGGCTGCATCTGGCCGGAGCCAGAGGTGGAGATGCCGATGCGGACGACGCAGGGCATGCAACCGGCTTCCTCGAGCAGCGCCTTGGCGCCGTCCGGATCGTACTCGTACATCGGCGGGGTGCCGTACCAGGCCTGGGAGTCGATGAGCGTATTGTAGCCAGCGACGGCGACGCCCTGCAGCATGTCCACCATGTCCTGGCGGTTGATCGCCATGTTGGCGGCCTGGCGGACGCGGATATCGGCGAACGGGCCGCTATCGACCTTCAGCAGATAGTTCCAGTTATGCGGGTAGGGGACGGTGATGATCTGCATGCCGGCGCCCTGCAGGACCGGAATGGTATCGGGCGAGGGAGCCTCGACGAAATCGACCTGGCCGGACATCAGGGCGGCGGCGCGGGTCGACGCCTCGGGCATGGGCAGGAGCACGAGGCGATCGTGCTTGGGCACACGGTCGGGGTTCCAGTAGGCGTCGTTCTTGACCAGTTCCATGCGCTCGCGCGGGACCAGGCGATCGAACTTGTACGGACCAGTTCCGGCCGGCTTCTCGCCGAACTTGGCGTAGTCGTTGCCGACCGCCTCGACGCCGCAGTTCGAGATCATCAGGAACATGGCGAGGTCGTAAGGCAGCAGCGAGGCCGGGACCTTGGTGGTGATCTGGAGCGTGTAGTCATCGACCTTGGCGACCGAGGCGACGTTCACCACGCCCGAACCCTGCTGGGTGGCATGGCGGGCGTTGAACTGCGGCGCGGACTGATCCATCACGCGGGCGAAGTTCCAGATGGCGGAGTCGGCGTTCCAGGCGCAGCCGTCGTGGAAGGTCACGCCTTCGCGGAGGTGGTAGGTCCAGAGCAGGTTGTTGGTGGGATCAACTTCCCAGCTGGTGGCGAGGCCCGGGATGACGTCGGCGGCCTTGTCGGAGCTCGACAGGTCCCAGAGGCCCAGCGCGTCGTACATGGTGTAGCCGGCAAAGCGCATTCCCTCGTAGCCCTGATCCGGCGCGCCGGTCCAGTCGGGGATGTCGGCCGCGGTCATGGCGACGCGCAGCACGCTTTCCTGGGCGAAGGCGGAGCCTGCTGCGCCGGCCGCGAGGGCCAAGGCCGCTGCTGCTAGCACGCCTCGCAGTTTGATTGACTTCATGATGCATCCTTCCTGCATGGGGACGCGCCTTTCTCTGCAGGCGCTACGGGAAGGGTGTTGCAAGGGGTGTGCCAGCGCTGCCGCCGCTCAGGGGTGGCGACCGACCGCTGCGGACCGCTGCGTTGGAAATAGTAGAAAATCCAAGCATCTTGAGCCGGTGGATGGCAGCCATGCAGTGGGGGCATGCTGTGGAATCTGCGTATAGCTAGGTTCGTGAATCGGTTGACCGCGTTTGAATCGCTCAACAAACGGGCAGACTGGTCACTCTTTCCGCTTCTATATTATCGTTTTCAAATATCAGGAATGATTGTATATGGAATCGGCCGGCGGGCGCTCGACGGCGCCGCAACGCCTGACCATACGCTGTTCTCCGAGGCCTGCCATGACTCTTGCCAACGACCTTCATTATGCCTCGCTGCTCGAGGTTTCGGGCATGCTCGCGGCCCGCACGCTATCGCCGGTGGAACTGACGGAGATGATGCTCGACCGGATCGGGGCGGTGGACGGGGGGCTGCACTCCTATCTGTCGGTGACCGGGCCATCGGCGCTCGACGAGGCGAAGATCGCCGAAGCGGAGATCGCGGGCGGGCGGCATCGCGGGCCGCTGCACGGCGTGCCGATCGCCATCAAGGATTTGTTCTGGACCAAGGGCGTGCCCTCGACCTTCGGGACGGTGGCCTACAAGGATTTCATCTCGAACCAGGACGCGACGATCGTGCATCGGCTGAAGATGGCCGGGGCGGTGATCCTGGGGCGGCTGCACCTGCATGAAGGGGCGTTCGGCGAGCACCATCCGGCGCTCGGCAACTGCCTCAACCCGTGGAATGCCGACTACTGGCCGGGTGGCTCGTCGTCGGGGTCCGGGGCGGCGACGGCGGCGGGGCTGTGCTTTGCCTCGCTGGGGACGGATACGGGCGGCTCCATCCGCTTTCCCTCGGCGGCGTGCGGGGTGACCGGGCTGAAGGTGACGTGGGGACGGACATCGCGCTACGGGGCGTTCCCGCTGGCGGATTCGCTCGACACCATCGGGCCGATGGCGCGTGACGCGGCCGATGCGGCGGCGATGCTGGCGGCGTTTGCCGGGCAGGACCCGAACGATCCGACATCGCTGACGGCGCCGGTGCCGGATTATCTGGCGGCGCTCGACGGGATTCTCGGGGCGCGCGGCTTCCGGATCGGGGTGGACGAGGCGTATTTGACAGGTGGCGTCGACGGCGAGACGGTGGCGCATATCGAGGCGGCGATCGCGGTGTTCTCGGCGCTCGGCGCGACGATCGTGCCGATGAAGGTGCCGGACCGGCAGGCGGCGATCGAGGCGCAGCTGGTGATCACCGACACCGAGAGCTTCAATTTCCACAAGCCGGTCTACGAGGCGGACCCGTCGAAGTTCGGGCCGCAGCTGGGCAAGGCGATGGAGCGGGGGCGGAGCTACGACACGCTGACGCTCGCCAAGGCCTACATCACGCGCGACCGGTTCAAGGGCGAGCTGCTGCGGGCGTTCGAGGGGATCGATGCTATCGCCTCGCCGGTCTACCCGATGGTGGGGGCGCGGTATGACGCGATGGACGAGCACCTTGCGGACCTGCCGGGGTTCCTCGGGTTTACCTCGCCGTTCAACGTTTCGGGCAGCCCGTCGATCACCTTTCCGGTCGGCATCGCGAAGGTGGGGATGCCGATCGGCATGCAGCTGATCGGGCCGCACCTCAGCGAAGCCGGGCTGCTGAAGGCGGCGCATGCCTTCCAGCAGGCGACCGACTGGCACCTGAAGCGCCCGCCACTCATCAACTGAGGATTGTGACCATGCTCGATACCAGCACCATTCCCTACATGGCCCTGACCGATGTCGCGGCCGGCATCAGGTCGGGCGAACTGTCGCCGGTGACGCTGACCGAGACCATGCTGGCGCGGGTGGCGCAGGTGGATACGGAACTGCACTCGTATCTTTCCGTCCACGGCGAGACGGCGATGAATCAGGCGCGGCAGGCCGAGAGCGAGATCCGCTCCGGGCGCTATCGCGGGCCGCTGCATGGCGTGCCGATCGCCATCAAGGACCTGTTTTTCACCAAGGGCGTGCCGGCGACGTTCGGGTCGGGCGCGTACAAGGATTTCGTCTCCGACTATTCGGCGACGGTGGTGGACCGGCTGATGGCGGCGGGCGCGGTGATCCTCGGGCGGCTTGCCCTGCACGAGGGGGCGCTGGCGCCGCATCATCCGACGTTCGGCGAACCGCCGCGGCATCCGTATGTGGCGGGGTACTGGCCGGGTGGGTCGAGCTCGGGTTCGGGTGTGGCGACGGCGGCGGGGCTGTGCTTTGCCGCGCTGGGCTCGGATACGGGCGGGTCGATCCGGTTTCCGTCGGCGACCAACGGGCTGACCGGGATGAAGCCGACCTGGGGGCGGGTGTCGCGCCATGGCGTGTTCACGCTGGCCGATACGCTCGATTCGGTCGGGCCGATGTGCCGGTCGGCGGCGGATGCTGCGGCGGTGTTCGATGTGATCGCCGGGCATGACGTCAACGATCCGACGAGCCTGCCGGTGGCGGTGCCGGGATACCTGGCGGCGCTCGAGGGCGGCGTGTGGGGCGCGCGCGACCTCAGGATCGGGCTCGACTGGGACTATGTGAGCACCGAGGTGGATCCGGAGATTGTCGGGTCGATCAAGGCGGCGCTCGAGGTGTTCGAGCAACTGGGCGCGCGGATCGTGCCGATCAAGCTGCCCGACATGACCGAGGTGGTGAAATCGCAGCGGATCATCATGGAGACCGAGTGCGCGCGGTATCACGAGGCGCATTACAAGGCGCATCCCGAGGGGTTCGGGAAGCTCGCCGAGACGATCGAGCGCGGCTTCGGCTATCGGTCGGTGGATGTGGCGGCTGCGTACATCATCAAGGACCGGTTCCGCGGGCAGCTCAGCGCGGTGTTCGAGAGCGTCGACGTGATCCCGGCGCCGATCATGCCGTGGGTGGGGATGAAGTATGACGAGCTCGACAAGCTGTTCGAGCGCATGCCGCTGTTCGGCCGCTTCGGCGGCATCTGCAACATGGCGGGCGTGCCGACCATCACCTTCCCGGTGGGGGTGAACCAGATCGGGCTGCCGCTCGCCATGCAACTGATCGGGCCGCACCTCAGCGAGGTCAACCTGTTCAAGGCGACGCACGCCTACCAGCAGGCGACCGAGTGGCACCTGCGGCGCCCTGCCTTCTGATAACTCCAGACGAAACCATAGGAGCCGACAATGGCTTTGGACGACATCCACTTCCAGCCGCTGACCAAGGTGGCCAAGCATATCGAGAACCGCGACATCTCGCCGGTGGAGGTGACCGAGGCGATCCTTTCGCGCATCGAGACCTACGACCAGGGGCTCCACAGCTACACCACGGTGACGGCCGATCTCGCCATGGCGCAGGCCAGGAAGGCCGAGGTCGAGATCATGAAGGGGATCTATCGCGGGGTGATGCATGGCATCCCGATCGCGGTGAAGGACCTATGCTTCACCAAGGGGATCACGACGACCGGCGGGATGTCGATCTATCGCGACTTCAAGCCCGACCATGATGCGACGGTGGTGACTAAGCTGGCCGATGCCGGCTCGGTGCTGCTGGGCAAGCTGCACATGACCGAAGGGGCCATGCTGGAGCACCATCCGGAGTTTCCCGAACCGGTAAACCCCTGGAAGAAGGACCTGTGGACCGGCGTATCGTCGTCGGGCTCGGGCGTGTCGGCGGCGGCGGGGCTCGCCTATGCGACGATCGGGTCGGATACGGGCGGCTCGATCCGCTTTCCGGCGGCTGCCAACGCGCTGACCGGGGTGAAGCCAACCTGGGGGCTGATCAGCCGCTACGGGATTTTCGACCTCGCGGCGACATTCGACCACCTGGGGCCGATGGCGCGTTCGGCGGCGGACGCAGCGGCGATGCTGCAGACGCTGGCGGGCTGGGACCCAAAGGACACAACATCGCTGTCGGCGCCGGTGCCGGATTTTCTCGGCGCGCTCGATGCCGGGGTGTGGGGCGCGCGCAGCGTGAAGGTGGGGCTCGACTGGGATTTCTGTTCGGCCGATGCCGACCCGGTGACCATCGGGATGGTGCGGGATGCGGTGGCGGTGCTCGAGGAGATCGGGGCGCTGACGCAGGGCGTGACGTTCCCGTCGGTGGACGAACTGCTGAAGATGAACATGGCGGCGACGATGGCCGAGACCGCGGCGCACCATGACGCGACCTATCCCAGCCAGGCCGACAAGTACGGGCCGAGCGTCAAGTCGATGATCGAGCTCGGCCGGTCGGCGTCGGCGGTGGATATCGGCAAGGGGATCATCGAGCGGCGGAAGTTCCGCGGCGCGGTGATGCGGATGTTCGACGATATCGATGTGTTCGTGATGCCGGTGTTCAAGCTCGGGACGCCGACCTGGACCGAGATGCGCGAACAGGTGGCGCAGAGTTTCGACCTGATCGGCAAGTTCACCTCGCCGATGAACGCCACCGGCACGCCGACGGTGACGCTGCCGGTGGGGTTCACCGAGGACGGGCGGCCGGTGGCGATGCAGCTTTGCGGCGCGCCAGGGTCGGAAGCGCTGCTGCTCCGGGTTGCGCATGCCTACCAGATGGCGACGGACTGGCACACGCGCCGGCCGCCGGGCTTCTGAACGAGTTCTGGGCGCAGGCACCGCGCTCAGTGATGAAGGATCGTGTCCCGTGGCGTGGTGTAACTGAGGCTGGGCCTCCACGCTCTCCGGCATGGGCCGGGATGATCAGCGGGCCACTGCTGGCAGGCTGACGAGAGGATCATCGCTGATCTGGCCGATGGTTTCCAGCGTCATGTATC
>CAIMLX010000040.1 GCA_903842455.1 uncultured Hyphomicrobiales bacterium
CAGCGCTGACTTGGCTGCACAAATTAAACAGGGTGGTATCGTCCGCCGATAAAAACAGTTGTCCAGGCCGCATAAAACTTCCCTTCGCCAGGTAGGTCACTGGTCTGACTTCAATCGATGCGATGCTGACGGGAGGCGGCGCTTCGCCACAGACTTGATCAGAAGTGTATACCAGCCGAACCTCGGCATCAGGGTCCAGCGCTTTGGTGGCTCCTATGCGCCAAACCTGCAAGCCGTCGGTGGCGGCGATCGCATGGTACGCGAGTTGCTCGGTCTGCGCCGGACTTTCCGCCGGTCCGTCGGCGTAGAATGCCCAATACGAAGCGGCGATCAACGTGACGCCGGCGCCAATACCGGCGAAGTGGGCGACAAACGAACTGCTTTTCCAATTATTCAAAATTCTCGACATTTCACAGCTTCCCCAGAGCCAACAGCGCAAGCACTGCACCGGGGAGTCCGCATGCCCCGAGAAGGATTGAATAAATATGGGTGTGTCGCTCACGCGACGATACGTAGCCCGAAATAATCCAGGCGGCGGCGATCGCTAACGCGGTAACGTTGATGTTCAACCCACCAAGAGGCAGGATGTTTTGCACCTTTGCGGTCAGGGCATTCAAGAGTGGAATAACAAGAACAGCAGCGGAGATCAGATACGAAAGTACCGTAGTTTCCATAGGGCTGCGTACTTTAATCTGGCAGGCTATTCCGTCGAAAAATGTGTAACTTCGGTTTCTAGTCTGATGCATTTTGGCGTTCACTCCCGCCAACAAAGGTGCGGGGAGGTATCGATGGCGTCAATCAGTAGAATTACGGGTGGCGATCTTCCGCTTGTTACCGTTCTCGTCGAGGGCGACGTAGACGAAGTGGCCCTCGGTCACTTTCACCCGGTCGGAGAGGCGGTTGCGGCGGGCCCAGGCTTCCATGGCGATGGTAATCGAGGTGTTCCCGATGCGCTCGACGCGGGTGTAGATGCAGAGCACGTCGCCGACCTTCACCGGAGCGATGAAGGTCATGGCTTCGACGGCCACGGTGGCGACGCGACCCATCACGGCTTCGACCGCGTGGATGGAGCCGGCGATGTCCATCTGGCTCAGCACCCAGCCGCCGAAAATGTCGCCCGCCGGGTTGGTATCGGCGGGCATGGCGAGGGTGCGGATGGTGAGGGTGCCTTGCGGCTCGGTATGGCTGGGGTCGGTGTCGACGCTCATGCTCGTGGTCCTTAGCTTTGCGGGCCCCTGACGGGCCAGCGGCCGATTTCTTCTTCCCAATGCTCGCGGCAGAGCGAGACATAGATGGATTTCTCGATCGACACCTGGCTGCCTTCGCGGATGGTGCCGCCATGCTCGTCGCGGCGGACTACCATCGAGGCCTTGCGGCCGCAAAAGCAGATGGTGCGGATTTCGCGCAGCTCGTCGGCGATGGCCAGCAGTTCGGACGAGCCGGGAAACAGCTTGCCCTGGAAGTCGGTGCGGAGGCCGTAGCACATGACGGGGATGCCGAGGCGGTCGGCGACGCGGGCGAGCTGCCAGACCTGGCCGTGGGAGAGGAACTGCGCTTCGTCGACGAAGACGCAATCGACCTTGGACTCGACGGTGTGGTCGTTGATCCGCTGGAACAGGTCGTCGCCCTCGGTGAAGATCTCCGCGTCGCTGTCGATGCCGATGCGGGAGTGTATCTTGCCGATGCCGCCCTCGGCGTAGAACTTGTGGGTGAACAGCAGCGTGCGCATGCCGCGTTCCACATAGTTGTAGGACGCCTGCAGCAGCAGCGTGGATTTGCCGGCATTCATTGCGGCGTAGTGGAAGTAGAGCTTGGCCATGCCCCGTTCTGCCGCACCCGGGGAGTCGGAGCGAGCGGAGTCAGCGTGCTTCCAACAAAAAATCGGCCGCCTGGCGGGGGCGGCCGATCAAAATGCCGAATGGGGCTCGGCAACGGGACGCCTAATTGGCGGCGACGCCCCGCTCAGAAACGTCACCGGCTGCCAGTTTGGCAGGAGCAGCCGGCCGATGTCGGGGCGATTGGGAAGGCCCCGACGCTTCGAACGCTATGGGCCTGGCATGACACGCATGTGACGAGGGGTGATCATACTGGTGTCATTTTCCCCCCGTAGCCGACAGTATCGGTGGGCACTCAGGAGGCATGCATGAATCGGTTGGCGAAGTTCACGTCGGTTGCGCTGGTCGCACTCTCAATGGTCGCGCCCGCGACGGCGCAGGACAGCACGTTCGTGGGGGTGTGGCAGCCCGACAAGGACTCCGACTACACCGCCAGCACCTGCGGCCCGAACAACGATCGCCTGTGCCTGACGGTGACCGAGTTGCGCGGCGGCATGCGCAAGCCCGAAAACCTCAAATACCTGGGCAAGGACCTGATCAAGCAGGCCAGGCCGAGCGGCAAGAACAGCTGGAAGGGCAAGATCGACTTCTTCGGCGTCAGCGGCGACACGACGGTGACGCTGAGGAACGCCGACACGCTCCACCTCAAGGCGTGCGCCTATGTGGTGGTGTGCAGGGAGATCACGCTCAAGCGCAAGAGCTGACGGCTCAGGTTGCGGCCGGCGCCCCGCGGCGCCGGCTGGCGATGGCCGGAACGGCTTCGACGAGGATGATGGCGGCAAAGATCAGCGCCGCCCCGGCATAGCCCACCGGACTGAGTCGTTCGCCGAGCACCAGCGCGCCGCCCAACGCCGCGAACAGGCTTTCGGCGGACAGCACGATCGCCGCATTGGCGGCCGGGACATGCTGCTGGGCGATAGCCTGCAGCGTGAAGGCGAGGGCGGTCGAGAGCAGGCCGGTATAGGCGATCTGGACCCAGATGGCGCCGAAGCTCTCGAGCGCCGGCGCTTCGATCGGCAGCCCGAAGCCGAGGCAGATAATCCCGGTGCCGATGAAGGTCATGGCCGAGAGGGTAACCGGCAAGGCCGTGGCGCGGCTCAGCTGCCCGATCAGAAACACATGGGCGCCCCAGAACACCGCGCTGACGATGACCAGCAGGTCGCCGAAGTTGAGCGCGCTGAGGTGTCCGCCGTTGAGGTAGAAGATGCCGACCAGCGCCAGCGGGGCGCCGATATAGATGATCGGGTGCGGCATGGCGCGGATGGCGATGAAGGCGATCAGCGGCACGAACAGGACGTAGAGCGCGGTGAGGAAACCGGAGTTCGTGACGCTGGTCTGCGCCAGACCGTACTGCTGCAGCACCGAGCCAATGAGGAACACGGCGCCGAGCAGGCCGATCATCCCCCAGCGCCGGGGCGTGAAATCGCCAAGGCGGACCTGCTTGCGGCGCAGTTCGGCGAGCGCGAAGGGCAGGAGCGCGATGCCGCCCAGCAGGAACCGGATGCCGGAGAAACTCAGCGGCCCCAGATGGTCCATCGCCGACTTCTGCGCAACGAAGGCGAGGCCCCAGATGGCGGTGGCGATGACAAGCAGCAGGACGGCGACAGGGCGGGACATGGGCGGGTGATGTAGCGAGGGCCGGGGGTTCCGTCGAACGGATTCTGGCGATGGGTCCGATCAGCGCCGCTGATCACCGGATCTCGGCATCGAGCGCTTCGATCAGCCGGGTGACTTCGGCGGGCGTGGTGTAATGGGTGAACGACAGGCGCAGCACGCCATGGCCGGGATTGATGCCGAGCGCCTGGCAGAGCCGCCAGGCGTAGAAATTGCCACCGGCGGCCATGATCCGGTGGCGGGTCAGCCGATCGACGACCGAGACCGGCAGCTCGTTTAGGGCGAGCGAGACCGTGAGCGCGCGGAGGCTGGCGTCGGGGGTACCGATCAGGCGGACGGTGTTCTTCGAGCGTACGTAATCGAGCAGCGGCGTGAGTAGCGCCACTTCCTGGGCGCGCATCGCGGCATGGGCCCTGTGGAACATGGTCTTGCCCTCGACGCCGTTGCCGGCCAGCACCGCGACCCGCTCGAGGTAGTCGGCAATGCCGGCCGAGGCGGCGATCTGGGCGTGGTCGGGACCGGCCGGCGTCAGGCGCTTGCGCGGCAGGGTGTCGTTGAAGAAATGCCCCTGGTTGGGCAGTTCGGCGGCCAGCGAGGGCCGGATGGCCATGATGCCCTGGTGCGGCCCGTACACCTTGTAGGCGGAGAACAGGTAGACGTCGCAGCCGAGCTCCAGCAGGTCCGGCAGGCCATGCGGCGCATACGAGACGCCATCGACCACGGTGACGGCGCCAAAGCTCTTCGCCTTGCGGGCAATCTCGGCGACCGGGTTGATCTCGCCGACGATGTTGGAGGCGTGCGGGAAGCAGATGGCGCGCACGTGGCTGTCGAGCAGGTTGTCGAGCGCCGCGGGGTCGAGGTGTCCGGTATCCTTGTCGACGCCCCACTCGCGCACCACGACGCCGCGTTCGGCGAGGCGGCGCCAGGCGCCTGAATTGGCCTCGTGGTCCTGGTTGGTGACGATGATCGCATCGCCCGGCTTCAGCCAGCCGGCGAAAGCGTGGGCCAGCACATAGGTGTTGGCGCTGGTCGACGGGCCGAAATGGATCCAGTCCTGGTTGATGTTGAGCGCCTGCGCGATGCGGCGATAGCCATTGTCCATCAGCTGTCCGGCTTCGCGCGAGGCCGGGTAGAATCCGTAGGGCTGCACCCTGTGGGTCACGTAGTAACTGGTGAGCTTCTCGATGACCTGCCGGGCGGGATACGAGCCGCCGGCGTTCTCGAAGAAGGCCCAGCCGTCGAGATTGGGCTGCGCGAACGCGGGGAACTCGGCGCGGATCAGGGCGGGATCGAGGGGCAGGGCGGTCATCGGCGGACTCGGGTGAGGGTGGAATCCTCGTTAGCCGAGGCGCCGAGTCCGGGCAACAGCCGATGAGCGGGACGTCCCGGCTGGTAAGCGCGACCCGCATCCCTTACCGCAGGGGACGACGCGGGTCGCGGGTTAGTGTCAGCGCAGCGCTACGATGCGATGTATTCGCGCAGCGCCAGGGCTTCCTGCTCGGTTTCCTCGATCTTGCGCTTCACCACGTCACCGATCGAGACGATGCCGACGAGCGTGGTGCCTTCCACCACGGGGATGTGGCGGATGCGGTGGCGGGTCATCAGTTCCATCAGGTCGGAGACCGAGTGGGCCCGGGTGGCGGTGATGACCTTGGCGGTCATGGCGGTGCGTACCGGGCTGGCCAGCAGTTGGGCCGGATTGTCGCCGAGCCGGCGAACGATGTCGCGTTCGGAGAGGATGCCGGCTACTTCGCCCTTGGCGTCGACGACCACTACGGCGCCGATCTTGTGGGCATTCAGCAGCTTCACCGCCTCCGAAAGCGGGGCTCCGGCGGTCACCGTGTGCACGGCGGAGCCCTTGGATTGAAGGATATTCTCGACTTGCATCGTCAGTCCTCCTCACTAGGCCGGGTAGTCTGCGCCAAGACGCAGCGCTGAACAAGCTATGCGGCCTATTGGGCGGAACGGTGCACGACACCGTACCGCCCGAGCGAGCCTTACTGGCGCGGCGGGGCCTTGAGGTCGCGCTTCTGGTCCTCGAGCGACTGACTGCTGTCAGCCGGAGCGGCAGGAGCCGCGTCCGGAGCCGGCGTGGCCGGGACTTCGACCTGCGGTACCGGGTCACCCGAGGCGACCGCCGTGACGGTGACCTTGCCGGCCAGCACGGTGGGGTCCTTCTCGAGTGCGGCGAGGTCGTCGAGGCTGAAACCGACGCCGTCCTTGGCGGTGAGGGTGATCGACACCTTCGAGTTGGCGCCCGACAGGAACTTGCCCAGCTGGCCGACGGCGGAAAGCGCGGTTTCGTCCGAGCCGAGGATGGCGAGAGTCATGCCCTGGACCATGCCCGACAGCGCGGTCCGCGTCGCCTGCATCGGCTGGCCGCCTTCGGCCGAGCTGATGGCGAGAACCATGCCGTAGAAGCCGCGATCCTCGATCTCGACGGTCAGGTCCTTGACGGTGAGGCCCATGCCGGCCTGCATGGCCGCAGTCTCGTCGTCGCCGAACAGGGCCGGGGTGGCGTTGCCGATGGTGCCGGTGACGGCGATGCGGAAGAACTGGTCGGCATCCGACAGCAGTTCGTCGACCACGATGGTGTTGGTTGCCTCGTCCCAGTGCAGCTTGAGCCGCGTGTCCGAGGTGATCTCGGTGATGCCGCGGGCGGCGATCTGGGCGGCGGCCGGACCGGCGTTCAACTCGGGCGGCAGCGGGAAGGTGGCGTCATCGAGCGCGAGGGCAATCTCGCTGGGCAGGCCGTTGATGTACTTGCCGAGCGTGATGTCGAAGAGGCCGGCCTCGCCCGCGACGCGCTGGCTGGGGCTGTCGGGCGACGGGATGTCGAAGGTCACGTCCGAGAAGCTCAGGCCGTCCATGGCCGGGACAAGCTTCCGCCAGTTGGCGATGAACCAGGCCTCGTTGAACTCGGCTGCTCCTTTCAGCACCGCGATCGGGCCGTTGAGGTCCATCCGCTTCCAGGTGAAGTTGCCGACGCCGACCGAGCCGCCGTCAGCTTCGACGTTGAAGTCGTCGAGCGAGATGTTCGGATAGATGCCGGGCTCGAAATTGCCGACACCGATGGTGCCGGAGGCGACCTTGTAGCCCGTGCCTGTCATCACATCGCTGCCCGAGCAGTCGAAACCCTCGAACTGCATCGGGTCGGAGGTAAAGGCGGTCAGCAGGTCGGTGTAGTAGCCGATGAGCATCTTGATGTCGGCCGGAGCCGGCATGGCCGTCGGGTCGGTCTTCTGCGCTTCCTGGACGCGCATCACCGCCGCCTCGAGGTCGACGAGCGACGTTTTGAGCGGGCGCGCAAGGAAGCGGCCGGCGGTCGCCGCACCGAAGTCGCAGGTGAGCATCGGGGTGGGGCCCGCGCCGACGCTGAAGGTGCCGCCCTCGAAGGCGAAGTCGGCGTAGACTTCGGTCATCTCGTTGGCAGGTGTCACAGCCGGTCCGCCGATCCCGTAGAATGCGAGCAGGGCGCCGATATCGAAGCGGCCGCTCGACATCTTGCCAAAGGTCATCTTCATCGCCTGCGCGCCGGTCACATCCGCGCCGCCGATGAGCGTCGATGTCGCGACGCCGTCCACGACGTCCAGCAGTTCGATGTCGCGGTAGGTGATCGTCTCGTCCGTCGGCGTGCCGCCCGGGACGGCAGCCGGAACCGAGTACTGCATCGTAATTTCGGGGATCTTCAGCGACTTGGCGGTGATGCCTGCCCATTTGCTGAGATCAGCCACCGAATCGATCGCGAACAGGTCGCGGATCTCGGCCTCGGTGAGGTTGCCGTCGGTGACTTCCACCGAGGGGATGGCGAGGTTGTAGAGGGAGGCGCCCGGCAGCTCGATATCGATCACCGTCAGCGTTTCAGCATGGGCGGCCGTCGCGAACATGGTGCCGAGCAGCAGCGCCGCGGCAAAGCGCAGGCGGCCCGTCGAGGCGGATGTCTTGCAGATCATGGGTCAGGTTTCCTCAGGCGGGTTGGCGAGCCGGTTGGGTATGGACAGGCAACAAGAGAAAGGCCGGGACAAGGGGCCCGGCCGAAGTTCTCTCATAGCGAAGCTGTCTGCAATATGAACGTGCGCTGACCAAATCGCACGGACTATGCTTCAGCCTTCGCCTTGGCCGGGGCGCCATGGCGATAGCCGGTTGGGGGTTCCCTGCAGCGCCGGACGGAGGCTGCCCGCGAAGGCGGCGCGGACCGCCTCGGCTAGGATGGCGAAGGTGAGCGCGCAGAGCGGCAGGAAGAGCAGGAGGATCGTCGCGTCGATGCCGTCGAGGGCAGGCAGCATGCGATGCGGAACAAGGCCGACCAGCATGGCGATGCCGGTGCCCACCAGTGTCAGGGAAAAGCCGATCACCGCGGCGGACAGGCCTCGGGCGCTGGCGTTACGGCGGGCATTTCGGGCGCGGATCGGCATGGTGGTCTCCCTGAAATCACAACGCGGTGAGAAAGCCGCGCGAATGCGGATTTTGCTCGTTGCTGTGAGGACGAAGCGCGGACCATTTGAGGGCAATCGTGTGGCGATGCCGGATGGGCCTGCTGCGAAGGAGGGTCGAATGGGTCGGTTCAGAGACTTTCGAGTGTACCTGGGGGCGCTGCTGGCGCTGGTCCTGATGGCGGGAGCGGCACAGGCGCAGGACGCGGTGGCGCCCGACGTGCCCTGGCAGGATGTGATCACCGCGCAGGTCGAGGCGTTTCGCACGGCCGATGCGCCGGAGGCGTTCCGCTACGCCGCTACGCCGTTCCAGTCGGCTTTCCCGGATGCCGAGACGTTTCTCATCACCATCGTGGGGTCCGGGTACGGGCCGATCATGGAATCCACCAGTCACAGCTTCGGCGCCTACTCGCAGCTCGACCCGCGGTCGATGGCGCAGCAGGTGATGTTCACCGGCCGCGACCTCAGCCGGCACGAGGCGATCTACGTGCTGACCGAGGAGGAGGGTGGCTGGCGCGTGTCGGGCGTGCAACTGGTCAAGGCGCCGGGGATGGGCGTCTGATCGGGCCATACGGCTGAGTTGCCGGAAAGCCTCGCCCGGCCTATCAAGGCGCGGGGATTTTCCGGAGCTTCTGACATGGCCTTCCTTTCCGATGCGCTCGGCCGCATCCAGCCGTCCGCGACCGTGGCGATCAACTCGAAGGCCGCCGACATGAAGCGGGCCGGCGCCGACGTTATTTCGCTCGCCGCCGGCGAGCCGGATTTCGATACGCCGGAGAACGTCCGCAACGCGGCGATTGCGGCCATCAACGCGGGCAAGACTCGCTACACCAATGTCGACGGGATTCCCGAGCTCAAGGAAGCGGTGGCGGCGAAGTTCCGGCGCGACAACAAGCTCGACGTGACGGCAGCCGACTGCTTCGTCTCGGCCGGTGGCAAGCAGGTGATCTTCAACGCCCTGATGGCGACGCTCAATCCCGGCGACGATGTGGTGATCCCGGTGCCGTACTGGGTGAGCTATCCCGAAATCGTCAAGCTGTGCGGCGCCAACACGGTGTTCGCCGTGGCCGACGCGACCACCGGCTTCAAGCTCAAGCCCGAGGTGCTGGAAGCGGCGATCACGCCGAAGACCAAATGGCTGATCCTCAACACGCCGTCGAACCCGACCGGCGCCGCCTACTCCTACGACGAACTGCGCGGGCTGGCCGATGTGCTGCTGCGCCATCCGCAGGTGCACATCCTCACCGACGATATCTACGAAGTGCTGGTCTATGACGGCGGCCGGTTCGCGACGATCGCCGAAGTCGAGTCGGCGCTGCGGGAGCGGACGCTGACGATGAACGGCGTCTCCAAGTCGCACGCCATGACCGGCTGGCGCATCGGCTACTGCACCGGGCCGAAGCCGCTGCTCGGCGCCATGCTGAAGCTGCAGAGCCAGTCGACCACCAATCCCTCCTCGATCTCGCAGTGGGCGGCGGTCGAGGCGTTGAACGGGCCGCAGGATTTCCTCGCCGATTGGCGGCAGATCTTCCAGGATCGGCGCGACCTGGTGGTGAAGGGGCTCAACGCCAATACCGGGCTCGACTGCCTCACGCCCGAGGGCGCGTTCTATGTCTTCCCCTCGGTGCAGCGGCTGCTCGGCCGCACCTCCGGCTCGGGCGTGAAGCTGAACACCGACGAGGACGTGGTGATGGCGCTGCTGGCCGAGACCGGCGTGGCGCTGGTGCACGGCACCGCCTTCGGCCTTCCCGGCCACATGCGGCTCAGCTATGCGGCGGCCACGTCGCAGCTCGAGGACGCGGTCAGCCGCATCCAGGATTTCTGCTCGAAGGTCAGCTGATGGCGGGCTACCCGGTCGGCGAAGCGCGCTCGAGCGGGTGGCTGCCGGTGGGTGACGGGCACGAACTCTACTGGGAAGAGGCTGGTAACCCCGACGGGGTACCGGCGCTGATCCTGCACGGCGGGCCCGGCTCGGGGTTTTCAGAGTCGATGCGGCGCGTGCTCGATCCGGCGCGCTACCGCATCATCGGCTTCGACCAGCGCATGGCGAAACGCAGCCGACCGAGTGCCGCAAACTCGGATGCGGACCTTTCGACCAACACGACCTGGCATCTGGTCGACGATATCGAGCGCCTGCGGGTGTTCTTCGGTGTCGAGCGCTGGGTGCTGTTCGGCACCTCGTGGGGAACGACGCTGGGGCTCGCCTATGCCGAGGCGCATCCCGATCGGGTGGCCGCGATGGGGTTCGCCGGGGTGACGATGACCCGTGCCGAAGAGATCGACTGGCTCTATCGCGGTATCGCGCCGCTGTTTCCGGCGGAGTGGCAGAAGTTTGTGGCCTACGCACCGCCGAACACGCCCGACGGGGCGCTTATTGAGGCCTACAGCGACATGATGTTCGCGGCCGATGCGCAGGTTCGGGAGACCGCGGCGCGCGCCTTTCACGACTGGGACAACGCCTCAGTGTCGGTGAACCCGTCCGCCGGCATGCCGTCCGATGGCGTGCCGATTGAGCGGCTGCTGTCGCGCGGACGCATCGTGACCCACTATTTCCGGCATCACGGCTGGCTGGAGCCGGGCCAGATCCTCCGCGATGCCGGCCGGATCCGGCACATCCCGACGGTACTGGTCCAGGGCCGGCTCGACCTGCAGGGGCCCTTGAAGACCGCGTGGGATCTTCAGCAGGCGTTCCCCGAAGCGGAGCTCCGGATCATCGAAGGCGCCGGGCATTCGGGCGGCGATGCAGGGATGACTGAAGCGCTGGTCGAGACCTTCGACCGGTTCGCTTCCCGTTACATATAGCTGAAGATACTCATCGGGTTGCCGCCGCTCTCTGATGTGCCGCTTCCGCCCCAAGACGGGCTCCCGGTGGCCTCACCGAGCATCGAGCCGAGCTTGCTGGCGGTGGCATAGGACGACACGGCGGCGGCGTAGAGCTTATCCGTCCAGCCGGCGGCGGCACGCTCTTCGGTGCTCATCGCGCCATAGAGCGAGATGATGTTCTGGGCAAAGCTGGCGGGGTTGCTGGCGTCGGCGTTCTTGAGGCCGGACAGGACCGCGGCGCCGGCGCGTGAGCGCATTTCCGACCGGGCGAGACGGGCCTCTTCGGCCTTGAAGCTGCCGTCGGCATTGAGCGCGACCGCTGCGACCGAGCGGGAATCGAAGTCGGTGAAACTCGCGCGGGTGCCGCCCGCCTTGTACTGGGCATCCAGCGTCGTGCGGGCGTCCGAGGCGACATCGACGATGTCGCGAAGCCCGCCGGTTTCGCCTTCGGCGAGGCGCTTCAGGTACTGGTTCACCGGATCGGTGGCGGATGAGGGCAGGGTCGCCGGGTTGGACGCCAGTTGCTGCTTCATGTCGCCGAGGGCGGCGCGCTGCTCGGCGTAGGTGGCGGAGGCCTTCTCCTCGGGGGTCATGCTGTCGAAGTAGGCGAGAGCCGCCTCGTAAAGATTGCTGATGGTGCCGGTGACGCGGCTGACGGCCGTCGGGCCCGACATGGCCGCGTCGAAGCGATTCTGCAGCTCCAGTTGCGCCGCCTTCTGCTCGTCGGCCGTGAAGATCTGCCCGGCATTGGTGGCGATGGCGTAAAGCTCGCGGCGATCGGACTTGCCGAGGTCTGCGGCAAGCTTGCCGTCGGCGAGGGGACTGGTGAGCTTCTGGTCTGCGAGCAGCCTGTCGAGGTTGGTGCGGGCGTCGCTGGTCACGGTGGTAAAGTCGCGTTCGAGCGAGGCGAGCGCGGCCCTGGCCTCGGCGGAGAGGGTGATGCTTGTCGCCGCGTTCGACGTGGATGACCCAGCGGTGCTGGCGGCGGTGGATGTGGACGTTGTGGCGCCCTGGGCAGCCTTCTGGGCGTTGGCGAGGATCTGCGCGTAGGTGAGGGCGGAGCTGCCTACGGAACTGACGCTGCTCATCTGGGTCTCCTTGCCGGCGCGTCATGCGATGCATGCCGCGTGCCAGTCGGGAGAGCCCCGGATTTGCTGGCCAGGAGCGCCGTGTCTGCGCCTGCTGGGCAGCATGTGCCGGGTCAAGTCTGCCGGGTAGCGGGCAAAAAAAGGCCCCGCTCGAGGGGATGAGCGGGGCCAAACAGTCAACGCCGAAGCGTCAACCGAACGAGAAGCGGTCAGGGAGGAGGAAGACCGCAATCTCTGAGACGGGGACCAGGGAGGAGGAGAGGTCACCGTCTCGTCGAAGCTGACTATGACCGCGGCGGCGGAGTCGGACAAACGCCTATCCGGAAGAGGGGCTATGCGCTGGGCGCCGATGTGGTGGGTTGTCGCGTAGACGGCGCAGACGGCTGAGGACTTGAAAGAGGGTGCGCCCTGCCAGTCGAACTCGAGCAATCGGACAAAAAAAGAGGCTCCATCCGAAGATGGAGCCTTATGACCGGATCGAAATCCAAATCGAAAGTAGTGGCAAATGGACGAGGGAGGAGGAGAACGCCATTTGCCGGGTGGCCTGAAGTCCAGGGAGGAGGAGAGGACTTCAAACCGGGTGTCGCAGAGCAGAACCGAGGGAGGAGGATACGGTGCGGCTCACATCGACACGCACAATATGAACTTTGACCGTTTGGTCAGCAATGGGCTCAACTACATGCCAGCTATGCGTTTTACGTAGGGGGTTCGGGAAGCGGATCGCAAGGCGGGCCGGCTGGCGCCGCGATCGACCAATCTGGGGATGAAAAAACAAGGCCCCGCTCGAGGGGAGAGCGGGGCCAAGTAGCAGGCGTTGCCGCCTACTGGAGGAACATCAGCGAGCGCGAGGAGGAGGAGGGAGATGCGCTCAGCCGCTGTTGATAGGGGATATAGGTCCACTTTGCTGACCCATCAACCCGATCGATGTCATGCGGGTCATGTGTTTTTCGCATGGCTGACAAGCCACTGAAATCAAATCGAAAAACGGCAGGAAACGGGTTTGTGATGAAGCGGGACACCCCACAAATGGGGGGTGTCGACCGTTGGCTGCTGAAGCGTATCAGCGGCCTCAGGGCTTGCGGACATCCCGCAGGTCGTAGCGTGGGCGGTCGGGGCGATATTGCGGGCGCAAGCGATCCGGGTGACGCAGGGTCTGCAGCGACCAGCGGAGCCGGGGCCAGTACACCACCAGGCAATAACCGGTGATGGCAATGAAACAGATGACGAGAAGGGCTTCGATCACGGCGAACTCACGGAGGGCAGTCCGCGTGAGCACATAGCGTCAAGACTTCGTTAAGCAAGCCAGTGTCGCGCGCATGGTCAAGCCGGATGACTAACCAGAACGGTTAATGCTCAGCGCGCGGGACTGGCGCGGTGCAGGAGGGCGAGGGCGCTGCTCATGGCGGCGCCAAGGCCGCCGGGCGGGGGCGTGACAGGGGGCGGAGGCGGAGCTGTTTCGTCGGCCGGCGGCTCGAAACTGCCATCGAGGCGGGTGGTGGTTTCCACGAGGCTGTCGGCCAGGCGGCGCTCACGGTCCCAGGTCGAGCCGCGATCGCTCCCGTCGGAGATGTCGATGAGCATTGCGTGGACGAAGCCCATGCCGAATGAGGCCATGGCAGGTTCCCTTCTTTCGAGTGGCCGAGATCCAGTGTGCGCCGGCTGGGTTCCCTGGCGCAAGGGGAGTGCCTAGTTCCGGCGGGAGGAGTGGCTGTCGAGGGCGATTTCGGCGTCGCGCAGGTTCTGGTGGGGCAGGGGACCAGCGTCCCATTCCGCCGGCGGGCGCTGACCAAGGATGCCCAGCCACATGAGTTCAGCGAAGTTCTCGGTATGCAGCTTCAGCATCAGCCGGCGACGGAAGACCTCGACGGTGCGGGAGGAGATGCCGAGGGTTTCGGCGCAATCCTTGTTGGACTTGCCCAGCAGCACGAGGTCGAAGACTTCAGCTTCCCGTGGGGTCAGCAACCGTGCGAAGCGCTGCGATGGTCGCATTATGTCGTGCATGGCGGAGTTCCTCAAAAAAGAGGAACGCGCGGCGTGGGAATAGTTTCCCTTGAAAGCGTGCGATCTGGTCGGTCGGTGGACGGGTCAGAACTGCCACTCGCGGGCCTTGCCCACGAGGAAGTCGCGGAAGACGCCGACGCGCTTGGAGTTCTTGAGAGCGGGCGGATAGACGAAGTACGCCTCGTATGCCGGTAGCTCGATGCCGGGCAGGACGCGGACCAGCTGCGACTCGTTCTCGGTGACGTAGTCGGGCAGCATGGCGATGCCGATACCGGCGCGCGCGGCCTGCATCATCCCGTAGATGGCGTTGACCTTCATGGAAGCGCGACGCGGCGAGGAGTCGGGGCGGCCGAGCCGTTCCAGGTAGTTGATGTCGCCGAGGTAGCTGGGGACCGGTTCGCCGAACGAGATGATGCGGTGGGAATCCAGTTCCTCAACGGCCTGGGGTTCGCCGAACTCCTTGAGGTAAGTCACCGAGGCGTAGAAGTGGTTGTGCACCGTGAACAGCTTGCGCTGGATCATCTCGGACTGGTTCGGTCGGTGCAGGCGGATGGCGACGTCGGCCTCGCGCATGGCCAGATCGAGTTCGGCGTCGTTGAGCTTTATCTCGATCTGGATGTCCGGATAAAGGATCAGAAACTCGTGGATGCGCGAGCTCAGCCAGGTCGAGCCGATGCCGACCGTGGTGGTGACGAGCAGGGGGCCGGTTGGGACCTCCTGGCTCTCGGACATCTGGGTTTCGACCTGCTGCAGTTCCCAGTGCATGCGGTGCGCGGTGCGGAACAGCTGCTCCCCGACCTCGGTCAGCACCAGGCCGCGGGCGTGGCGGATGAAGAGCTTGAGCCCGAGGTCTTCCTCGAGGGCGGAGATCTGCCGGCTCACCGCCGACTGGCTCATGTTGAGTTTTTCGGCGGCGTGGGTGAAGCTTCCCGATTCAGCGGCGGTGTGAAAGATGCGAAGCTTGTCCCAATCCAGCATCGGGCTATTCCGCCGCTTCGGCGAGCTGGATGGAGGCGAGGTACTCCTCGGCGTCGAGTGCAGCCATGCAGCCCATGCCGGCCGCAGTAACCGCCTGGCGGTAGACGTCGTCGGTGACGTCGCCGGCGGCGAAGACACCCTCGATATTGGTGGCAGTGCCGCCCGGTACGACGTTCAGGTAGCCGCCCGGCTTCATGTCGAGCTTGCCCGAGAAGATCGAGGTCGCCGGCGAGTGACCGATGGCGATGAACACGCCATCGACGGTGCGTTCGGTGACCTTGCCGGTGACGGTGTCGCGGATTTTCACGCCCTGCACCGAGCGCGGCATGTCCTGGCCGTAGACTTCCTCGATTTCGGCGTTCCAGATCACCTCGACCTTGGGGTTCCGGAACAGGCGATCCTGCAGGATGCGCTCGGCCCGGAACTCGCCGCGGCGGTGCACGACCGTGACCTTGGACGCGAAGTTGGTGAGGAACAGCGCCTCCTCCACGGCGGTGTTACCGCCGCCGACGACGACCACTTCCTTGCCGCGATAGAAGAAGCCGTCGCAGGTGGCGCAGGCGGAAACGCCAAAGCCCTGGAACTTCTCCTCGGACGGCAGGCCCAGCCAGCGGGCCTGGGCACCGGTGGCGATGATGACGCTGTCGGCGGTGTAGCGGGTGCCGCTATCGCCGATGAGCACGAAGGGCCGGCGGTCGAAATCGACCTCGACGATGATGTCGTTGACGAACTTGGTGCCGACATGCTCGGCCTGCGCCTTCATCTGCTCCATCAGCCAGGGGCCCTGGATGACGTCGGCGAAGCCCGGGTAATTCTCGACGTCGGTGGTGATGGTGAGCTGGCCGCCCGGCTGGAGCCCGGCGATCATCACCGGTTCGAGCATGGCGCGCGCCGCGTAGATGGCGGCGGTGTAGCCGGCCGGGCCGGAGCCGATGATCACGAGCTTGGAGTGCATTCGAGGGTTCCTCACGCCACGCACCTTGCCAGTCGCGGAAAGGGCCCCGCGCCCGGAAGGCAGTTCAACGGCTTGGGCACGGCTGTTGTCTGGAACAGCCAGACCCAGCGTGCGCCGTCAAGTCAACAGAAACAGTAAAATAGGCAGTGACCCGGAGTCGATTCAAGGCCGGCAGGGTGTCGCGGGGGAGATGTGACGGAGGTTCCCACATGAATGTGGTCCCGCCGCCGGACTGCGGGCGCGTGATCCGCGGCCATCGACATGGCCTTAGCCGAGACACGCCATGTTCACCTTTCGCGAGCAGAGAGCCTTGTCGGCCCGCCGCATTTGTCGGCTATGCTGACCGCCAATTGCATTCCAGAAGGAATTTGGGGGAAGAGATGAAAAGAGTTGGTCGCCTCGCGGTGATGGCTGTCGCCGCAGTATTGGCGGTTGCGCCTGCCATGGCACAGGATGCGATAGAGCGGGCCGGGGAGCTGAAGGCCTGGCGCGAGCAGTGCAACGACCCCGATACCGACCTGCGGACGGCCTATCTCGAGGCAGCGATCGAAACAGGCGACGTGGCGGTGATCCGCATCTGCGTGCGGCAGTCGCTGATGAGCGACGATGCCGATATCCGCAACCTGGGGCTGAGGGCCGCGCTGGCTTCGGTCGATCAACTCCTGTTCGAAGTGACAATGCCCGAGGAGGTCGCTGCCGCCTTCAAGAAGGCCGGCAAGGACGAAAAGCAGCTGAATGAAATCAGCGACTGGTTCATGGTCCGCGACTGGAACTCGCTGCGCGCCGGCTTCGGAGTAGAGGTCGAGGGCGCGGAAGTGGCGACGGGTACGTCTACCTGGTATCCGCTCGCCAATCGGGCGGAGATGAGCAACAATTACAAGGGCAAGGCGGCGGTCATTGGAGACCAGGTCAACTGGACCGGCAGCATGGCGCTGGCCAATACCGACTGCTCGATGAACCTGAAGCTCTCCGACACCGGTACGCTCGATGGGGTGCTCCGCTGCAGCCGGAACGTGCCGTTCCCGGTCTCGGCTTCGCTGATGTAGCTAGTAGAGGCGGAGGGCGGAGATACCGGTTTCGCTTTTTGTCACCACGGTTACCCGCAGCTCGCGCGCCGAGCGCAGGTCTAGGCGGCACGCAGCAATTTCGGCTGCGACCACGACGGTGGTGCAGCGCGTAGCCATCGACCAGCCGCTGGCACCGCGGGGACGCTGATCGACGATGACGTCGAGCGGTGCCGCGCCGCAGCCGGGTGCCTGAACGACGCTGAGCCCGCGCAGCGCGCCATCCTCAGGAGAAACCACGACGCTGACGCCGCGCTTGCCGCCTTCAGGCGCGGCGCGCCAGCAGCCGTCCGCCGTGGCGAAGACGGCAGCCGGTCCCTCGCCGCGCGTAATGCCGTCGAATGCCGTGATCGAAAAAGGAATGCCGGTGGTGGCGGACAGCTGCTGCCGGTCAGCGGCTAGCGCGACGGCCTCGACCAGCGCGAAGGCGGCCCGGATGCGGTCGAAGCGAAGCGCCAGAGCCTGGCCGTCCTTGACGTTGAGGATCATGGCGAACGGGTCAGTTCCGGATGATCGTGCGAGGGCCGCAACAGAGCCGCTCAGCCCTTTCTTGAAATAGGTGGCACTATCGGTGGCCTCGACTGCACCCAGGCGGAGGCGGCCGCCGTCGCCGGTCATGCCGGCTTCGACACTGACTTCAAAATTGCCGAAGCTGGACGGCAGCAGACTGAACACGAACAGCGGATCGCGGCGATTGAGCGCGGCGTCGTAGGCAAAGGGTGGCAGGCCCAACCGGTCGAGACACTCGCCCGGCTGCGGACCCACGAGCACGGGAGCAAACGCCAGATCTTCGTCAACGGCCGCCTCGCGGGCGCCGGCTATGTCGGCAACGGCGACCGGGGGGCCAGACTCGCCCCACGCCCCGGAGCTGGTCTTGAAGCGCAGCGGCAGCAGGCTTTTCCCATCGAAGGAAAGCACGACATGCCGAGGCACCGCGAGCCAGCAGGTCCGGCTGGCGCCGCTCCGCGAGCCGAACAGCCAGGCGTGCCCCACCTCCTCGTTGGACGTGGTGACATAGACGGTACCGGCCATGGCAGGAGCAGCAAGGCAAGCGAGCAGCGCGAGAGCCACGTGCAGGGTACGCCAGATCATGGGCCCGCCGCCCCGCGTTTCGGCCGGCCGGGACGGACGCGAACGGCAGGCTCGCGCCAGAACCCCATCAGGCCGGTGACGATGCTGGCGATGGCGAGGAAGGTGGCGATAGCGAAGGCATACATGCCGGTAGCGGGGTCGCCGAGCACTCCGGAGAGCAACCCGATACCAAAGGTTTCCCGTTGAGCGCCGGGGCTGGGGCGAAAGAGCAGCAGTTCGCCGGCCTCGGTGGTGGCGGAGACCCGCAGGCCATGCTCTGGATCGTAGAGGGCCACCCCGTACCAGGATGGGCCGGCGTCGGCCTTGCCAAGCGGCAGGGACGGGCCAGAGGCGACGCGGCTGCCCGCAGGGACCTTGAACTCGCTGTCGCTGATCGGGAACAGCATGTTGCGCTCGAGCGACTTGCCGTAGACGGTGATGGTTCCGCCTCGCAGCAGGTCGTAGACCCGCTTGCCGTCGCTCGCAGGGGCGAGGGGCGAGCCGAACTCGCTGCCCGCTACTGCGGGTCCGGCGATCGGCAACTGCCATGAGGGACTCGAGGGAGTCGGGACGGCGATCTCAATCTGCAGCCGTGCCAGCGGCAGGCGGCACTGTTCTTCGTCTCGGGTGGACAGCAGCGTCTCGGCCGCGCGCTTGGCATCGGCATCGGCTGCGGGTGGGGCTTCGATGCTGATCAGCAGACGGTCGGGTGCCCAATGATAGGAGAGAAGGGCACCTTCGGGCGGACGAACGACACCGGTGAAGCGTCCGGAGGCGAGGAAGGTGCAGTCGCCGGTATCGGACAGTAGCGCAGCGACCACCGGGAAGCTCGAGAGCTCGGGCCGTGCGACCCGCTGCACCAGCAACTCGGTGTCGAGCTGCATGACGATGAGGGGCTTCGGGCTGTTGAGGAGCACGACGAAGCCGACGGTGAACGCCGTGAGCGTCGCAGTGATCAGCAGCGCGGTAGTGGCAGACCGGGCCTCCGGGACAAAGCGCCGCCAGCGGGCGGGCAGCGCGCTCACGGCGCAGCCAATCGGGGCACGAACGTGCGGTAGGCGTAGCGGTCCGTGGTGAAACCGTCCGAAAACTCCACGGCCAGCAGCGCATGGCCGGAGAAGCCGGCGGGCAGGGGGACCGCACAGATCAGGTCGTAGGCGATCATCGTGCCGCCGGCAGGGGTGCAATCGACTGTGGCGAACGGCCCGAGGCCGGCTGGGGCCTCGAACTCGTCGGTGTCGTAGAGCGAGGCGGTGGCCGGCTGTGATTTGCCGTTGGCGAACACGACGAGCTGCGGGTTGGCAGCGGGGGCGCCGTCGTAGAGCGGCAGGTTCACAGCGCCGCCAGGCGAGCACTCAGGTGTCGCCGAGGCGAAGGCGCGGAAGGCGACCTCATCGGCGGGATAGCTGCCTAGTTCCCGCGTGTGATCTTTGCTTAGCGGGGTGACCCGCACCAGCACGCCACCGGAGCCCTTGGGCAGCTCGTAGAAGTTGGCCGCGGAGAAGCGCCCGTCCCGGGTGGTGACGCGGAGGCACACGCCATCGCCGATGGCCGGTGGCCCGGCGACGACCACGTTGTTGCCCGAGAGCGCCGGTTCACCGCCAAGACGCAGGCCGACCAGTGGGGAGCCGGAGACGGGCGCCGAGTCGTCGTAGGACTCGTTGAACTCACCGGGCGGTGTCGCTTCAATAATGGCGGGCTGGGCTGAGGCCTGGCCGGTCGCAAGCAGCAGCAATGCCAGCGCAACAAATCGCAGCACCATCTACACGCCCCCCGTTCCGCCGAGAACTATAGGCGGCGGCAGGGATGGCGCAAGGCAGATGTTCCGGTCGCCCCGGATGTCAGACGAACTTGACCTCGAGGATCTCGTAGGTGCGCGCCCCGCCGGGAGCGGTTACTTCGACGCTGTCGCCGGCTTCCTTGCCGATGAGGGCGCGGGCGATGGGCGAGGAGATCGAGATACGGCGCTTTGTCAGGTCGGCCTCGGCATCGCCGACGATCTGGTAGCTGGTTTCCTTCTCGGTGTCCTCGTCGACGAGCTTGACGGTGGCACCGAACTTCACGGTCGAGCCGGAGAGCTTGGAGATATCGATGATGTCGGCAAGCGCCAGCAGGGCTTCGAGCTCCTTGATCCGGCCCTCGTTCAGGCTCTGCTGTTCCTTGGCGGCATGGTACTCGGCGTTTTCGCTGAGGTCACCGTGAGCGCGCGCTTCGGAAATCGCTGCGATGATGGTGGGGCGGTCCTCGGAAGTACGGCGGACGTATTCCTCGCTGAGGGCCTTGTGGCCACCCGGGGTCATCGGAATCTTGTCCATAGCCGTCTCCACTCAAAAGATAAGCTTCCCGGACAAACCACTGGACCGCTTGGCAGCGGACCGACGATCTGGGGGAAGCGAGGGTAAAGTGCCTGCGCAACGGGCGCGGGTCAAGCGTGTGGCGCCCACGGCGGTGGATATTGGGCGCCGCGCCAGTGCGTTCAAGGGCAATCAGGCCGAAACGAGTTCCCGGCGCGCCGGTGCGGCCTCGTGGTGGAGCAGATCGGCCAGACGCGCGACGGAAGAGCTGCACCGCGAGCAGTGGATCAGGGTGCCCTCGTGTACATGCGTCGCTGTGAGCTCGTTGGTGGAGCCGCAGCACGAGCAGGTGAATGTTACGCGTATCGTCTGGAGGACGTTCATGGCTTCGCCTTTCCTAGATGGAAGCGGGAGCGCGAACCTTTTTGGACCGGTCTCTGACTCTCAGCGCCGGCATGCCGTAAAGGGCCGAGCGATGGCCCAACGTACGTGCCGGCCACAGGAGCCGTCTATTAACAATGATAAGTCGCGCGGGTTTGCAGCACCGTTTTGCAGAAACAACAAAGGCGCAGCTCCCTCCGGAACTGCGCCTCCGATTTCCATGGTTCAGGCGGTGGTCAGGAAGGCAGGAGGTTGTCGGCGGCATTCTTGCCGGTCCGCTTGTCCTTCACGATTTCGTACGTCACCTTCTGGCCCTCGTCGAGGCCGGAGAGGCCGGAACGCTGGACAGCAGAGATATGCACGAAGACATCAGCCCCACCCTCGTCGGGCTGAATGAAGCCATAGCCCTTCTGGCCGTTGAACCATTTTACAGTGCCGGTAGCCATATAAGTCCCTTTCGCAGACTGCCGTGGCAACTCCCACCCCAATAGGAGCCTTGCCCATCGAATCTTGGATGAACCTCAGCAGGCGTAATGGCGCCAGGCACGAAGTGTCGGCCGCAATATTCGACCGTTAACTTGTAGCGGGAAATGTTCGGGCTATCAATATGGCGGTCCCAACAACAATTGCCCGGTGCGCGGGTGGCGCAACGAGCAAGCAAACTGGCCGACCAAGCAGTCCCCGCGCCATGAGAGTGGCTGGCAGCGGGGTAGAGGGACTGGGCGCAAAACGCCAAGGATCGTGACGCTGCGCATCGCGATTCATAGCGCAATCTATGCTTCCGCTTTGTGACAGCAAAGTGGTATTCCGGTCGCAAGGCGATACCTCCAGACACCGCAAGTTCCAGCGTGCGCAAGCTGCACCATTCCTCGGGCGATCCCATCGCGGACCGGCGGGCCGGCTATGCCGAGGCGCTGGCGGCAGAGCATCAGTTCGACCAGGCGGCGGACGTCCTGGCACAGGCGCTGACGCTGGTCCCCGACTGGGCCGCCGGGTGGGCCAATCTCGGGCGCTATCGCGAAGAACTTGGAGACATCGGTGGAGCCGTCGAGGCGTGGCGCCGGTCGGCAGGGCTGGACGCCGACGGGGTTTACGGCGCGGCGCTGAAGCTGGTGGCCCACGGGATCGAGGCAGTCGCGGCGGCAGGGGCATATGTCGAAGTGCTGTTCGACGACTACGCCGGACGGTTCGAACGGTCGCTCGTCGACCGGTTGGGATACCAGGTGCCGCGTGACCTCATGAGCCTCATCGCTGAAGCCGGGTTGAAGCCTGGCGGGACGGCCTATGACCTTGGTTGCGGCACTGGTCTGATGGGACTGCAACTGAGGTCCGTGGTGCGGCGGCTCGAAGGCGTCGACATTTCCGAGGCTATGCTGGCGGAAGCGCGGCGGAAGGACATCTACAACCGGCTGGTAAAGGCTGACCTGCTGGACTTCCTGGCGACCGGGGAGCCGGCCAGCTTGGTGACGGCTACGGACGTGCTCAACTATACCGGGCCGCTGCCGCCGGTGCTGGCGGCGGTGCATCGGGTGCTCGAGCCGGGCGGGTTGTTCGGTTTCTCGCTGGAACTGCATGACGGGCCGGAGCCGGTGAAGCTCCGGCAGTCGCTGCGCTACGCGCATAGCGGACCAGCGTCGATGGCGCTGTGCCTCGCTGCCGGGTTCGAGGTGGTGGACAAGCGCGACACGGTGATCCGGCAGGATCGAGGCTTGCCGGTGGCCGGGTTGCTGATGGTGGTGCGGAAGCCTGCACTCTGAAGATAGGCCGCTCCTCCTCACCCCCGGTGAGATGAGGAGGAGGGTGCTGTTCCGGTCAGGCGAGCGCCTGGCGGATGGCCTGTTCTACGGGCGAGTAAGCGCCGTCCTCGCGGTTGAGCTGCAGCGGCTCGCGGGGGAGCAGCGGGGGCTGGGCCATGAAACGCGGGCGGGTGCCCCAATGGGGCTGGGCCGCGTGAACAAGGAACGGGTGGCACAGGTAGACAGTCCCCGGGCTGCCGGTCGCGAGTACCTCGGGACGGTGTTCGCTTTCGGCAAACCCGGTTGCCGCAAGTTCGCGCAGGGTGAGGCCACTGTCGCCAGCGGGGGCGAGACGGCGAGCGATGTCCAGGTGACTGCCGACCCGGATGCGGGTGGGAGCGTCCCTGTCGCCGACCTCCGAGAGCAGAAACAGCATCAGCAATGCCCGGCCTTTCGACGTGACGTTGGCGCGCCACGACATGAAGTCGGTCGGGTTTTCTTCCCAGCCGAAGCTGACATCGACGTGCCAGCCGGCATCGCCTGGGTCGTCGGGCGAGGGGAAGCGGATGGGGAAGGTGCCGAGGGTGTTCTGCGGCGCCCAGCGCCCCTCGCCGACAAGCTGGTTGTAAGCGGAGTGAAGCAGCACGGTGTTGGCGGCGTCGCGGAAGGGCTGCTGGCCATAGTTGCCGAGGCGGATGACTGGCCTGGTCCAGGTGCCGGAATTGTCGGGATCGAGGCCGGTATCGGCCCACAGGATGGCGCGAGCCTCGGCGGCGAGGGGCCTGGGAAAGGCATTGTCGATACGGACGAAGCCGTCCGAGATGAACTGCGCGACCTGCGCATCGGAGAGCGTGGGCATTGACGTATCCATGTTCGCATGAACCCGCCGGCCGGGGCGCGGCAGGCATTGGCAACGGGTCGGAACCCCGTGGCGGTTCGGTCGGCTCGATCAGGCGAGCAGGAAGACCGATGCGAAGGTGCGGATCATCATCATGGTGTTCGCAAACTAACGGCGGAGGGAGGGGAGGGTCAAGGCGCCGGGCTTCCGACGAGATCCGGTGGCGGGTCCCAAAGGACTGCAGTGTCGCCGACGTCCAATGCGATGAAAGATGGCCCGCCTGCGGCAGCACGCGGACGCGCTATTGTTGATCGTTGGGTGCTTGCCGTTTTCGTTGGCCTGACATTAAATTCTGCAAATTGGGAAAGGGGACGCCATGCACAGGTTGTTGAGAATCGGAACGGCTGCAGCGCTGCTTGCGGCTTCCAGCGTCGGAGCTTCTGCGCAGGACACTATTCCGTGGGACGTGCCAGAAGTTCGCGGCTGGACCATCGCCATCGACACGACACTGGGTGGCGGTTGCTTCATGTACACCATCTTCGATGGTGACGCGTCGTCGCGCATCGGGTTCGACCTGCAGGCGGGAAACATCTACCTGCTGCTCGCCGATCTCGACTGGTCGTCGATCGCAGCGGACCAGAGCTATGACATCGAGTTGCAGATGGGCAACCAGCCGAGCTGGACCGCATCGGCGAGTGGCGGGCGGATGGGCGACGTGCCCACGCTGATGCTCACCAGCACCGACTCGGCGTTCATGGAAGAGTTCGCAGCCGAGAACAG
This sequence comes from uncultured Hyphomicrobiales bacterium, assembly GCA_903842455.1. Taxonomy (GTDB): domain Bacteria; phylum Pseudomonadota; class Alphaproteobacteria; order Rhizobiales; family Devosiaceae; genus Devosia_A. The sequence goes on from CAIMLX010000040.1 coordinate 23,892, forward strand.
CATCAAGGTCTGGTACAAAAAGAACGAGATCATGCATCTAAGCCTTCAGGGTTCGAAGGCGGCGATGAACGAGTTGCTGCGGTGCCAGGATGCGGTCAACGCCGCGCTGACATCGGGCATTGACGGTGGTGCCAGTGTTGGCGCCGATCCGTTCGCGAACTGACGTCAGCTGGACTGATCGGGCATGAGGCCCGTGCGGCAACGATCCGGTTGAGCGGGTGCCAAGCCGCCCGCTCCGCTGGCCCCTAAACCGGCCACGCGGGCACCTCCCCCGCCGCGCGGGAGAGGATATGGCGCGGTGCGTCCGGCTAGACGAAGTAGCTCTGGAGCGGACGGACGTTCAGGTTGCCGTTGCGGTAGGCGATGATGCCCTGCACGGCGGCGACGGCGCCAGGGATGGTGGTGTAGTAAGGGATCTTTCCCATCAGCGCGGTGCGTCGGATGTCGCGGCTGTCGGAGATCGACTTGGCGCCATCGGTGGTGTTGATCACCAGCTGGACGCCGCCATTCTTCATGGAATCGACGATGTGCGGGCGGCCTTCCAGCACCTTGTTGACTTTGGTCGCCGCGATGCCGTTCTCGACCAGATACTTGTGAGTGCCGGAGGTCGCGACGAGCTTGAAGCCGGCTTCCACCAGATGACGCGAGAAGTCGAGGATCAGCGGCTTGTCGTCGTCGCGGACCGAGATGAAGGCGGTGCCCTCGCGTGGGACCTTCGAGCCGGCGCCGAGCTGCGACTTGGCGAAGGCGGTCGGGTAGTCGGTGTCGAGGCCCATGACCTCGCCGGTCGACTTCATTTCAGGGCCGAGCACGGTGTCGACACCGGTGAAGCGGTTGAACGGGAAGACCGCTTCCTTGACCGCAACGTGGTTCAGTTTCTTCTCGACGAGGTTGAAGCTCGCCAGAGTTTCGCCAGCCATGATGCGCGAGGCGATCTTGGCGATCGGCTGGCCAATGACCTTGGCGACGAACGGCACGGTCCGCGAGGCGCGGGGGTTCACTTCGAGGATGAAGATGGTGCCGTCCTTGAGCGCGTATTGCACGTTCATCAGGCCGCCGACCTTGAGGGCGAGGGCGAGTTCGGTGGTCTGGCGCTTCAGTTCGATGATGACGTCGTCGGAGAGGTGCTGCGGCGGGAGCGAGCAGGCCGAGTCACCCGAGTGGATGCCGGCTTCCTCGATGTGCTCCATGATGCCGCAGACGAAAACGTCCTTGCCGTCGCTGAGGGCATCGACGTCGATCTCGATGGCGCGGCTGAGATAGCCGTCGAACAGCAGCGGGTTGTCGGAGAGGACCGAGTTGATCTGGCCGGTCTTGTCGTTGGGGTAGCGGATCAGGATGTCCGGCGGCACGAGACCGGTGAGGGTATCCTGCACGTAGCGCTCGAACTCGTTGGGCGAGTGGACGATCGCCATGGCGCGGCCGCCCAGCACGTAGGACGGGCGGATGACCAACGGGTAGCCCAGCCGCTCGGCGACGAGGCGGGCCTGCTCGAGCGAGTAGGCGATGCCGTTCTTGGGCTGGCTGAGTTCGAGGCGGCTGATGAGCTTGGAAAATAGGTCGCGGTCTTCGGCGAGGTCGATAGAGGAGGGCTGGGTGCCGAGGATCGGCACGCCGGCGCGCTCGACGGCATCGGCGAGGTTGAGTGGAGTCTGGCCGCCGAACTGGACGATGACGCCGTGCAGGGTGCCGTTCTGCTTTTCGGTCTCGAGTATCTCGATGACGTCTTCCTCGGTGAGCGGCTCGAAATAGAGGCGATCGGAGGTGTCGTAGTCGGTCGAGACGGTCTCGGGGTTGCAGTTGATCATGATGGTTTCATAGCCGGCATCGCGGAGCGCGAAGCTGGCATGGCAGCAGCAATAGTCGAACTCGATGCCTTGGCCGATGCGGTTGGGACCGCCGCCGAGGATGACGACCTTCTTGCGGTCGGACGGGCGGGCCTCGTCCTCGACGGCACCGGCGAAGGTCGATTCGTAGGTCGAGTACATGTAGGCGGTGGGGGAGGCGAACTCGGCGGCCGAGGTGTCGATGCGCTTGTAGACCGGGCGGACGCCGAGGCTCTTGCGCAGGGCGCGCACGTCCTTGGCCTGCTTGCTGGCAAGATCGGCGAGGCGGCGGTCGGAGAAGCCCATCGACTTGAGGCGGCGCAGGTTGGCCGCGTCGTCGGGGAGGCCGTATTCGCGGACCTGCTTTTCGGTATCGACGATGCCCTGGATCTGCTCGAGGAACCATGGGTCGATCTTGGACGCATCGTGGATGTCTTCGAGCGAGAAGCCGAGTCGCATGGCTTCGGCGACGTGCAGGAGGCGCTCGGGCGTGCCGGTGGAGACGGCGGCAAAGACGGCGTTCTCGTTGTCGTCTTCGGGCGCACCGGCCTCGTAGCCGGGGATGCCGATCTCGTTGAGGCCGGTCAGCCCGGTTTCGAGCGAGCGCAGGGCCTTCTGCAGCGATTCCTGGAAGGTGCGGCCGATGGCCATGGCTTCGCCGACCGACTTCATCGAGGTGGTGAGGCGCTTGTCGGCGCCGGGGAACTTCTCGAAGGCGAAGCGGGGAATCTTTGTGACGACGTAGTCGATTGTCGGCTCGAACGAAGCCGGAGTGGCGCCGCCGGTGATGTCGTTCTCGAGTTCGTCGAGGGTGTAACCGACGGCGAGGCGGGCGGCGACCTTGGCGATAGGGAAACCGGTGGCCTTGGACGCGAGCGCCGAGGAGCGCGAGACGCGCGGGTTCATTTCGATGACGATCATGCGGCCGTCAGCGGGGTTGATGGCGAACTGGACGTTCGAACCACCGGTCTCCACGCCGATTTCGCGGAGCACCGCGATCGAGGCATCGCGCATGACCTGGTATTCCTTGTCGGTCAGCGTCAGCGCAGGGGCGACGGTGATGGAGTCGCCGGTGTGGACACCCATCGGGTCGAGGTTCTCGATCGAGCAGACGATGATGCAGTTGTCGTTCTTGTCGCGAACGACCTCCATCACGTACTCATTCCAGCCGAGCACGCACTCCTCGATGAGGACTTCATCGGTCGGGGATGCGTCGACGCCGGTTTCGACGATGGCGAGGTATTCTTCCTTGTTGTAGGCGATGCCGCCGCCGGTGCCGCCAAGGGTGAACG
>CAIMLX010000041.1 GCA_903842455.1 uncultured Hyphomicrobiales bacterium
CGCCGGCCGCGACCGTCTCGATCTCCTCGACCAGCGCGCGGTCTTCGATTTCCTCGCCGCGGAGAAACCCGGCGTCGTGATCATCGCCGCCGCCAAGGTCGGCGGCATCCACGCCAACGCGACCTATCCGGCGGACTTCATCTACGAGAACCTTAGTATCGCCGCGAATCTCGTCGAAGGCAGCCGCCGCGCCGGAGTGCCGCGGGTGCTCTTCCTCGGTTCGTCCTGCATCTACCCGAAGCTGGCCCCCCAGCCGATGACCGAGGACTGCCTGCTCACCAGCCCGCTGGAAACCACCAACGAGGCCTACGCCATCGCCAAGATCGCGGGCCTCAAGCTGTGCCAGCACTACCGCGCCCAGCATGGCCTGATGTATCACTCGGCGATGCCGACCAACCTCTACGGCCCCGGCGACAACTACCACCCGGAGAATTCCCACGTCATCCCCGCGCTGATCCGCCGCTTCCACGAGGCGAAGGTCGCCAATGCGCCGAGCGTGACCATCTGGGGCACCGGCACCCCGCGCCGCGAATTCCTCCACGTCGACGACCTCGCCGCGGCCTGCTTCCACCTGCTCGGCCTCGACACGCCGCCCGACTGGGTGAACGTCGGGGTGGGGGACGACGTCACCATCTTCGAACTCGCCACCCTGGTCGCCGAAACCGTCGGCTTCACCGGCGAGATCCTCACCGATCCGACCAAGCCCGACGGCACCCCGCGCAAGCTGATGGATGTCTCGAAAATCAAGGCCACCGGCTGGTCCGCCGTCATTCCCTTCCGCGATGGCCTCGCCGGTGCTTACGGCGACTTCCTCGCCAGTCTCGAAGCCGGCGCCGCCCGGCTTTGATCCCACCTCATCACGTAATGGGTCCCCGCGGCCCGGCCGGGCATTCTCCGGCACTTCCTTTCCCAAACAGTCGCCATGAAAAAAGCTCTCATCACCGGCATCACCGGCCAAGACGGTTCCTATCTCGCCGAGTTCCTCCTCGAAAAAGGCTACGAGGTCCACGGCATCAAGCGCCGCGCCTCGCTCTTCAACACCCAGCGGGTCGACCACATCTACGAGGACCCGCACGTCGAGAACTCGCGCTTCCGCCTCCACTACGGCGACCTGACGGACTCGTCGAACCTCACCCGCATCCTCAGCGAGGTGCAGCCCGACGAGGTTTACAACCTCGGCGCGCAATCGCACGTCGCGGTTTCCTTCGAGGCTCCCGAATACACCGCGGACGTCGATGCGATCGGCGCGCTGCGGTTGTTGGAGGCGATCCGTTTCCTGGGGCTGGAGAAGAAGACGCGGTTCTATCAGGCGTCTACTTCAGAGCTTTACGGCCTGGTGCAGGAAACGCCCCAGCGCGAGACCACCCCCTTCCACCCCCGCAGCCCGTATGGCGTGGCGAAACTCTACGCCTACTGGATTACCGTGAACTACCGCGAGGCGTACGGCATGTACGCCTGCAACGGCATCTTGTTCAACCACGAGTCCCCGCGCCGCGGCGAAACCTTCGTAACGCGCAAGATCACCCGCGGGCTCTCGAACATTGCGCAGGGTATGGAACAGTGCCTGTACATGGGTAATCTGGACGCGCTGCGCGACTGGGGCCATGCCAAAGACTACGTACGCATGCAGTGGATGATGCTGCAGCAAGAGTCCGCCGAAGACTTCGTCATCGCCACCGGCAAGCAGTACAGCGTACGGGA
>CAIMLX010000042.1 GCA_903842455.1 uncultured Hyphomicrobiales bacterium
GACCTTTGACATCACGCCGAGGTAGCACTGGCTATCCCCCTTAGTTCCAATGACGCCAACGGAGGGCTCGTGGACAAGCGCCGGGTCGGTGCCGATCTCGCGAGCGAGGCCTATGGTCTGGGTCGATCGGCCAGGATGACGGTCGATGAGAACGATGTCTGGATTGGTCATAGCGCCTTCTTTCTTATTTGTGGGTCGCTGTCGGGAGCCGATCTTCAGTCGTCTCGAGAGGGTAGAAATGCGTTGTCGAGCTCCCAACAAAATCATGGATTGCATTGCTGACACTGGGCTGGGTCGGCTTCGAGCATTCCATCTCGTCGCGGCGAGCGCTCCTGCACTTCACATGCCGTGCAGCCATGCAGTTCGAATTGGACAAGCGCGGTCGGTTCACCGCAGCTCGAGCAGGGCAGGCCTGCCTCGACACTTACGAGCCCCCAACCGAAGGCTGTGCAAGACGGGCAAGTTCGCTTCAGTCTTCCTGCAAGCTGGGATGCGGCAGCGCCAATCATCTGCATGCGACGCGGGTTATGGTTGGCGCGCATGTCGGTTTGCACCAGCGCACGGCCGTCGTGCGACCGCGCGATAACCTTGGCGATCGCTGCCTGAAGTTCAGAAGCGGATCGGACGCCTTTCGTGCTAATCCCACCCGGCTGGGTGGGAGACACGACGAGGCTTGTCCGCGGGAAGTCCATGCGAGCCAGCATCGCGTCTAGGTCCTCGTAGCCAGCGACTATGCAACTTACAAAGCATGGCTCTTGGTCAACCACCTGCTCAACGATCGCGCGTTCTCGCACATTGTCCCAGAACAGCAGAACCTCCCGCCCCAAAGGCAGGATAGGGATTGCAGGGTGCGGTCCGAAACTCCCTTCGCTGCCAATACCGAACGCGAGGCCCGTTATCTCGCAGGCCGCCTGCGCCTTGGCCCGCGCGGCATCCAGCATAGACCCCCTCCTTGATGTCTCGCCGGTGAAGGTGCCAAACGCGTCGGTGTTCAAGCCAGGTGGAACTGTGAGCGAGATGCCTATAGAGCCGAGCGGCGGCGCGATCGCTGCCTCTTTCCCGTGCATGGTGCCCAGCGCCACCTGGTCAGGCAAATTCATGCCGCCACCTCATTGCAGGTCTCCATGGCATCCCAACTTAGGGCACCTCGGTAGCGAGCCTTAATCGTCTTGCCGTCCAGCCTCAGCAGGTGCAGCCAGCCGTTGTCGAAGAGTTCGCGGACGGACTGATGACGAGCGAGAACCTCGGTGATTGCAGCCGTTGGGGCATCGATCAGCACCGAGAGCCGCAAAGGCTCGTGGACGAACGCGCTACCGTTGTGGACTGCCTGAAGCGGCAGGCCGGTGCGCAGCGTTCCTCCGTTGCCCTGAACGACACCGAGCCCCCCGACCACATTGTGAATCAGCTTGTCGCCGGCGCCAAACACCTCAGGTGCAATCGTTGAACCGTAGTATTGGAGGCTGATCCAACTGGCGACTACGACAGGTGCGGTAAGAATGAGCTCGAGCGTATTGAAGCCCTCATCGGCCCGCCAATCGTAGCTGTGAAGGAAGCTGCGACCACCCAGGTCGCGGCCACGAGTCACTGCCCGAGGCGCCGCAATGAAGGAAGCGCACCCTGCCAGCCCCCACTCCGGCCGAAGTTCTGCCCAGCTAACCGCCCGGTCGGCGACGGTTTCCGCGGTCGCCCCGGGTAGTCGCGAGGTCCGCTCTGTCCTCGCAACCCTGCCGGCCGCGGCAAGCCAGCTGCGGATCCTCGCCAAATCGTCGACATGGGCTGGCGAAGGCGTGTCTTCGAACAGGTCGACCGCATCTGTTGTGGTCACGTGCAGGCCAGCGACGAACTGGGTGTCTGCCGGCACTATGATGCCCTTGCCAGCCAGCCCCTGACGCGTCTCGGGGTCGTTGAGGAGGCCGGCCAAGATACGCGCCGACACCTCACCTGAGTGTCCGCCACAGGCGCCACAGTGATAGGCGCTTTCGTGAGCGTTGTTGGTGACGTGAGTGCCGTGGCCAACAAGCAGGACGACCCTCGCAAAGTTGCCGGTCAGACTCATTGCCTTAAGCACCTTGGCCGCAAGATCAGCCGTAGCGTCGGACGCAAGGGGGAGCTCCAGCCTTGGCATCAGGCTCGGCATACTGTGCCTAGCATCGAGTGACAGCGAGGACGACAGGAGCTTTGCGCCATAGCCAACCCCGGCTGCCTCAACGAACGCAAACGACGACACGGCGGCTTGCCGGAACCGACCCCAGGCGCGAGTGGCCCGGGCCGAAATGCGGGATCTGGTCTCTGTCGCTTCAGCCGCATGGCTCGATGAGGTAACTGCCGGCGTCATCAACACCGGTAGGTGGTCATCGAGCGCATCCGTGCCCGCAGCACGATGGGCCAGCGGCAAGCCAAAGAACCCGGCGAAACCGAGCGTCTCGACCGCCGGGTCGATGCTCTCGAGGGATCGCCTGAACACTTCCGACCGGACGTCGATGCAGAAAGCAGCCTGCACCGCCGGCCGTCCTGTATAGGTCACGGCAGGCGCGGCAATCTTCCCTTCAAGCTGGCGCTGATAGGCGCGCTCCGCAGCGTCCTGGAATAGCGCAGCGATCACGGTGTCTTCTGTTGGCGCGACCGGTTCCGCATGCGCCGCGACGACCTTGCTCCACCGCTCGCCGATCTCCGGCAGCTGAACTAGCAGCGCTTCCTCCCATAATAGGCGGATGGCAAGTAGCTCGATGGTTGTGCTGTTGGTTTCGCCCCCCAGTTCGGCTCGCCAAAGCAGGTAGCGCCCGTGCTGGGCCCAGCCCCCAAGATCAACCAGCAGCCGATGGAATACGGTAGGAGTTGCTCGTTCGTTGAGGCCGAGCCGATTGGCCGCCCTAACGATCGCGCGCTCCGCAGAGTCTGGCGCGCCGTTTACATGGGCGCAGAATCCCTTAAGGCCTGCGATCTCGGGGGTTAGGTCGTTCACCGCCCATTCCCGCCATGCCGCGTAAGCGCCCCGGGAGGGCTTTGGTAGCCACAGAGCCTGGCCGCGATCAAAATGACCCGCCGCCCACAGGCCAAAACTCCCTTCGAACACGGCCGTCCAATCGGTGCCCGTCGCCTCACTAGCGAGCGCGGCAATCGTGGGCAGCGCGACAGCATCACTTACGCGCTTCGCCAGCCGGTCTCTCAGCTTTGTCACGGTCGCGGGCTTGAGCGGAGACGTGGACGCGGCTAGCGCAGCGGCAAGATCTGCGTCGGTGACTTCACCGCTTGCAAGCTGCCGTTCAAACCATTCTCGTTCCGGCGTCAGATGGATGCCCGCGACCCGAGCCAGCCGGGATGCGGGTGTCGCCAGGTCTTCGCTCGACTGACCAAGGAACGGGTTCACCGCCACCGTAGCCGCGAGGGGGAAGGCTGGGGGAATGGCGTGCACCGCCTTTTCAGCGGCAGTCAACAAGTCGTAAGGCTGTGCTTGAGGCAGGCCTAGGGTATGCAGATTCATGGACTGACTCCGGTGCTTACGACTTGGGTTCGGTGCGGAAACCGCCGACAAGCCGGTTCAACAGTGCGTTGATGTAGAGGCCATTGGTGAGATGAACTCGAAGTCCCGCGGCTGCCGGGTGGTGCGCCCAGAGTGGGAACATTGCCTGCGCTACAGCGACCACCCCGAACGAAACGAGGCTGAGCACAATCAGCGCCCATTCGAGCGACCCCGGTAGGGGCGGATCAGGTAGCACGCCGCCCCAGAGCCAGTCGGCCAACCTGTGAAAGCTAAAATACCCCACTGTTGCGACCAGCGACGCGATCGCGGTGCTGCGGGTCAGTTCGCGTGGAGCGGCATCTGCCAACCCCTGCGCGATCAAATAGGCCACGCCGAACACAAGGATTGCGCCCAGCGCTAGCGCCTGTGCCGACTTGGGGCCGAGAATGAAATCGAAGGCGACGGCGACAGCGCAGTAAAGGGTGACGGCCACGACAAAGGCGCTGGCGACCGCGCCAACGCCCGGCACAGCCACCGGCCCTGGCCGCCGAACCGACTCCACGGCCCGGACGGCCCCTCCCGCCGTGAGGAAGGCGTAAGCCTTGTAGAGTGAGTGGGCGACGATGTGCAGGAGCGCCAGGGTCCAAAGCCCGAGCCCGCATTGCAGCAGCATGAAGCCCATCTGCGCGACAGTTGACCACGCAAGCGCCGTCTTGATGGCGCTCTGCGTGAGCATCACCGTGGCGCCGAAGAGTGCGGTGAATCCGCCAATCATGACGAGCGCCGCCATGGCTCCGGGACTGTGTTCGAAGAAACCCGACAGCTTGATCAGCAGCACACCGCCAGAGTTGATAATGCCCGCATGGAGGAAGGCGGATACGGGGGTGGGCGCTTCCATGACTTCGGTGACCCAGCCATGGAGCGGAAAGGATGCTGTCTTGAGAGCTGCTGCAAGCACTACCAGCGCGGCGGCCACTTGCCCGGGGACGCTCAGACCCGACTGTGCCACTTCAGCCAGCCGCGTGAACCCGGTGCTGCCATAGGAGACAGTCAGCAGCACTGCCGCGAGGACGAGGATAATGTCGGCCAACCCCCAAACCAATGTGAACTTCGCGGCGGCGCGTCTGGCTGCCTGCCGACCGGCAAAGTGCAGCAAGAGCACCCTCACTCCTGCACCGACGGCGAATACGGCAACGATGAACGTGACAAGGCCGCCTGAACCGGCCAGCACAAGCACAGCTCCCAGCGTGGCCGACATGGTGAAATGAAAACGTGCAGCGCTGGGGACACCCGCGAGGTAAGTGCGAGAGAAGCGGATCACCACCCAACCGACAAAGCCGATGAGAAGCTGTAGCGTCGCGCCGACCGGCTCAATGCGTTGCGCAAGCAATACAGGATCGATGCCCAATGCCAGGCTGGAGGTTCCACCAGCAAGAACTCCTGCGAGGCAGACAGCAGCACAGAGTGCCGCGCCCAGGGCGCCCAACTCCGCCAGTGTGGCTACACGCTCCGCGTTGTGACGGGGTAGCGCCAGTCCTAGCGCCGAGGCCAGAAGCGGCAGCAGCGGAGTAAAGAAACCAAGTTCTACCAAGCCTGCCATCGGAGTTTCCCTTGCGATGGTCAGGGAATAGCCTTTGCAATGCTTGCAGAAAATTACATATTTTCTGCAAAAACTGCACAGGAAATAGAACGATGTCGGTGCTGAACCTCCACCACTTAAGGCTGTTCCGAGCCGTAGCGCTCGAAGGGAAGCTGTCCGAGGCCGCACGCCAGCTAAACCTCTCGCAATCGGCGCTCTCAACGCAGATCCGCACGCTTGAGGCCACGCTTGGCCACGATTTGTTCGAACGACAGGGGCGCCGTCTGGTGTTGACCGAGGCTGGGCAGATTGCGCTCGACCACGCCGAAGCGATCTTCCGGACGGCCGAGGACTTGAGTGCCACCCTCCGCGAAACAGGTGGTCGCCGCCGGGCTTTGAGGGTCGGTGCGCTCGCCACGCTTTCTCGCAACTTTCAGATGGCGTTCCTCGCCCCTCTTGTCGGTCGGACAGATGTTGAACTGCAGGTGCGCTCGGGGTCCCAGACAGAATTGCTCACGGCCCTTGAGGCGCTGAGTCTCGACGTCGTGCTGACCAACCTATCGCCGACCCGCGAGCCGACGAGCCAATGGTTGCTACATCGTCTCGACGAGCAGCCAGTCAGCCTCGTAGGAACCCCCGCGCGGTTAAGCAGCCGGACGCGCTCGCTGCCGGCACTGCTGGCTGAAGAGCCACTTGTTCTCCCTTCCCGGGATACTGCTCTGCGAGCAGGTTTTGACGCGCTAGCTTCCCGACTGGGTGTAGCGTTTACGATAGCGGCCGAGGCAGATGACATGGCAATGTTGCGCCTGATGGCGCGGGAGGATCTCGGATTGGCGGTTCTGCCACCAATCGTGGTTCGCGATGAGCTGGCTCAGGGGACACTTGTGGAAGCGGCGCAGCTGCAGGGGATCAGTGAGACCTTTATTGCCGTGACAGTGGCTAGGCGGTTTCCAAATCCGCTGTTGGGCGGACTGCTTGTTCAGTGACGTTGCGTTTTCCTCGACCCCGGCGTGTAACCGACGAACAAATGATTGCGGCAACGGCTGCATCCTTTGTCCGCGAGGGCCGGCTGCGTCGCTGGCGTCGATCTGCAGCATCAGTGGGCATCAGGCAGGCGGGTCGGCTACGCGCCAAGGATCGCCGTATAGCCTTAGCTGATCGCGCAGGATATTTGATCCGCGAAAGCCGGGAGGTTCCAATGCTGTCCGCCTATCGATCCAATGCCGAGCTCTTGGCCGCCGCGGAGTTTCCAGGGTCCGGGGAGGAGTTGTCAGCTCTCGTCTGGATCGACATGCTCAACCCAACTGCAGAGGAAGACAGAGCGGTAGAAGAAGCGCTCGGCATCTCGATCCCATCACAGGATGAGATGCAGGAGATCGAACTCTCGTCTCGGCTATATGCCGAGAACGGCGCCGAGTTCCTTACCATGACAGCGTTGGCCAACCTCGACAGCGATGAGGCGGTCAAGACGCCGATAACCTTCATCCTAAAGCGCAGCGCGCTTGTCACGGTCCGCTGGTCGGATCCCCGACCTTTCACGGCCTACCGGATGCGCGCAGCGCGTCAGAAGGAGGCGCTATCGGGCTCAGGCGAGCAGGTCATGATGGGCCTGTTGGAGGCGCTGGTCGATCGGACGGCTGACGCTCTCGAGCGAGTTGGCAATGAGATCGATGCCATCTCGCGGGCGGTTTTCGGCAACAAGGCGCGGAAGGTAAACAAGAAAACGCACGACCTTCAGGCGGTTATCGAGCAGTTGGGGAGAAAATCGGAACTCCTGACTATGGTGCAGGAGAGCCTCGTGAGTTTGGGCCGGTTGACGGCATATCACGTGGCGCTGGAACAGGTATCGAAGCCGACCCCATCCGCACGCGAGACGAAGAGCATGCTCAAGATGATTCAACGCGATGCGGTCTCCTTGGGTGAGCATGCGCGAGGCCTTATCGGGCGCATCAACTTCCTGCTCGACGCGACGCTTGGGCTGATCAATCTGGAGCAAAACCAGATTATCAAGATCTTCTCGGTGGCAGCGGTGGTGTTCCTGCCTCCCACACTGGTTGCCTCGATTTACGGTATGAACTTCGAGTTTATGCCAGAGCTGGCATGGCCATTCGGCTACCCTTTCGCATTGGGGCTTATGGTGCTCTCGGCAGTCCTTCCCTACTTGTTCTTCAAGCGCAAGGGCTGGCTGTAGGCGCCGAAGTTGAAGAGGCGCTTAACGACGCCC
>CAIMLX010000043.1 GCA_903842455.1 uncultured Hyphomicrobiales bacterium
AGGCTCGGGCTGGGCTTCGTCCACGGGCTCAAGGATGACGAGGCTAATCAGATCGTCGCCCGAAGGGACAGGGGTTACGACAGTGTCCGCGACCTTTGGCTGCGCACCGGCCTACCTCAGGCCACCCTGGAGAAGCTGGCCGACGCCGACGCCTTCGGCTCGTTGGGAATGGACCGACGCGTTGCCAGGTGGGCGGTCGGTGGACTCCGTGGTGGCGATGGCGCCGAGAACCTGCCGTTGTTCGTCGCCGCCGGTCGTCCTGACCAGCACCCCGAGGTAGACGCCGACCTGCCACCTATGCCGCCGGGCGAGCAGATTATCTACGACTACCGGACCCTCAGCCTGTCGCTCAAGGGGCACCCGCTCAGCTTTCTGCGCCAGAGCCTAACGGCCCGACGGGTCGTGCCGGCTGACGCGCTACGTGACATCCCGGCGGGGCGTATCGTCACGGTCGCCGGGCTTGTGCTGGTGCGGCAACGACCAGGCACCGCCAGCGGGGTGATCTTCGCCAGTCTCGAGGACGAGACCGGGCTCGCCAACATCATCATCTGGCCCAAGGTGTTCGAGGCAAACCGCGCCGTCGTGCTTGGCTCCCGCATGATGGCCGTGCGGGGTGAGGTGCAGAAGGAAGGCATTGTCGTCCACGTCATTGCCCGCCAGGTCTACGACACGACGCCGCTGCTGCTGGAGCTAGCCGGCGGTGCCGACATCGGCGAGGCCATGATCGCCAACGCCGATGAGGGCAAGTCCGGCCCGCACGGCAGCGCCCGGGGCGGCGACAAGCACCACGACCTCGAAGCCGAGCGAAAGCGCATCCGCGACGCGCTGCCGTCGGGACGCAACTTTCACTAAGGCGCCACCATGGGCACCCTAGAAGTCCGCAGCTTGCGGCAGTTCCTGGTCAGTGACCAAGTTATCGACTGCGACTGCTCGAACTACTGGGTCTGCTCGCACACCGGGCCGCTTCGGATCGAGCTGGCCATCCAGCGGTTGGGCGCGGACTTCGATTTCTATGCCCGGCAGGGGGAACTTGCACGTATCGTCTACTGCTCGGCTTGCGGAAAGCGCCGCCCGACTTTCCGGCTGGGCTGGAAGACACGGCCTGCGACCTACACAGGGACGCACGGCAGCGGCGCCGTTCCCCGCAGCGTGCTGACTTCGTCAGCGTCGGCCTCGCGGTGGACCGAACCCCCGGACTGGCGGATTGGCGGTTCCAATGTTCGCCGCTTTGGGCCTCGGAGTTAGCCCCTAACTGCGGGGCTGGAAAAGTAGACGAGCTAGCACCCGAACCGGATGCTGGCTATAATAAAGAGGCCGGGGGGGACATCGATAGACGCAAGCAACGAACTCATCGCTGCATCGAGCCGAACGGCTCCTTATGACACTTTTCTGTTCCGCTCAGCCGCACGACCCCCAATCAGGACTTCGCCCACTGCATGCGCGATCTGGTCGACCTGCACTATCCCCACGCCCCAGTGATCCGGGTGGTGATGGATAACATCTCGACCCACTCGGCCGGCGCCCTCTACGATGCCTTCCCCGCCCGAAGCTCACCGGCTGCTCAAGCGTCTGGACTTCCACCACACCCCCAAACACGCGAGCTGGCTGAATATGGTCGAAATCGAGATCGGGGTCCTGCGCAGCCAATGCCTGGACCGCCGCATCCACGA
>CAIMLX010000044.1 GCA_903842455.1 uncultured Hyphomicrobiales bacterium
CAGATAGCGATTGCTGGATGTTGAACCGAGGTTTCAGGCCTCTAGCAAACTTCATTTCTAGCCGATCAAGAACAGCGGAGACATTCTGCAGCTTGACCTCGATTGAGCCTACCTCTCGTCCGATTATGGCGCTCAAGTCGCGGTAGCGGTGTGCTTTCACCACCTCCCCGCCGGACCGCTGAATCCGGTCGATCTCAAAATACTCGGCGACGAGCATGTCGTTCTGCCAGTCGCTCCAAGCGGAACCGGTCTCGGGCTGCATCGTCATGTGGGGCTCACCGGTGTCCTACATCTCGGCGGTAATCCAGAACACGCAAACCGCCTGTGCCACAACGCAGAAGACGAGAAACGCGACCTGAACGGCCTCCCTTCTGTCACGACCCATCTTCACCACCGAATCCCCTTGTGATCCACAGCCGGACGCGTTCAGCCCAAGCTCGATCTTTGCACAACCTATCCTGGTATTCCGTTAGCGGGTATGACGGAGTGTAGGCCTGCGCCGCGAGTGGCTGCGGGCGTTGGCAAGGAAGACAGCGTGACCTTCGAGTGGATCGAGACAGCAGGGCCTTCGGTATGAGGGTTCTTGTCGCGTGTGAGTACAGCGGCACAGTCCGCAATGCCTTTCTCGAACTCGGACACGACGCGTGGTCGTGCGATCTCCTACCCAGCGAAGATGGTTCGAACCGCCATATCGTCGGCGACGCTCGGGACCTCCTGAACGATGGCTGGGACCTGTTGATGGTCGCGCATCCTCCCTGCACTCGACTGTGCAATTCGGGCGTCCGCTGGCTGACCGTGCCGCCGCCGGGGAAGACGCGGGAGGAGATGTGGGCGGCGTTAGACGAGGGGGCGGCGCTATTCTCCGACTTTTGGAACGCGCCGGTCGAACGCATCGCAATCGAGACCCCGGTGATGCACAAACACGCCAAGGCCCGCATCGTGAACTTTGAGGATTTCGCCCAGAGCATACAGCCTTGGCAGTTCGGCCACGGCGAGACTAAGCGGACCTGCCTATGGCTGAAGAACCTGCCGCCGCTTGTCCCGACAGAGATCGTCAGCGGACGCGATCCCCGGGTTCACCACATGCCGCCATCGCCGGATCGCTGGAAGGAGCGGTCTCGTTTCTTCCCCGGCATTGCAAAGGCGATGGCCCACCAGTGGAGTGCAGCGGCGGGGGCCGAAAGAGGCTTGTGCTCGTCCATCGACCCTAGCGAGTGATGTCCGCTCCTGACCGGTCACCGGAAGGCTGCTTCCGACCCATAGCGGACCTTGGTTTGGTGCCGCCGCAGGCCCGGTCAGTACATGGGCCGCCCCTCGGTCGTGGTTTCCTTCCGCGCGTAAACCCAGAGAGGTAGAGCGTCGGATCGCAGGTCGCCCGGATAGTCGAGCCGCACTATCTCCTCGGTGAGGGTCCATGGCGATGGAAAGCCCGCGACGACTTCCGTTCCGACCATCCTCGCGCTTTCCTCATCATCCTCGCTGATGGGGCCGTCGAACACGAACCGAACATTGACGTTCGTTCCGCTCCAGCCGCATGTCATGGCACGCAGGCTTGGCGGCACCGCGAAAAGCAATCCACGCTGAGCAATGAGCAGGATGTTGAGACGAATGTCCGCGTCGGTCATCGTGCCAGACTACATCTCCGAATGTCCGCTTCCCACCCCGAGGCGACTGTCGGCTTCCGACCCATTGCGGACAGGCCGCCCGCCGGTAGTCTGTCGATATGACTAAATCTCGCTTCGCAGGCATGACCCTGAATGAACGTCTTTTCGAAGCTGGCCTTCTTGCCGATTTCGACGATGCGCTCACCAAGGGAGATCGAGAGAGGCTGTCGTCGATGCTTGTGGCTGTCGATACCTCGCCCGGCACCGCCGACGCGCTGCTTGGGTTGAAATACTCATGCTGGTTCTGTGGCCAAGGTATCGAAAGAGGCGGGCCGCCATCACTGAGCATCGCACTGGCCGATATCTGGAAAAACGATTCAAACTCGGAACCGACGCAGGTCATCTATTCCCATTTCACCTGTGCTGCTGAGCAAATGAAGGGGGCTTCCAGGTCTCTTGAAGCAGACATTCTTTTTGCAGATGACGGCGATCCGTAAGGTCCGCTTTCCCCCCATAGCCGCCATTGGGAACGTCCGCTTTACGACCTGACGCTCCGCTCACAATTCGCGAACTCCTGGTCGGATCGGCGCAAAAATCCCCCGCCCTTCCAACGCCCTGCCACTTTCTCAAACGGAATCATTAGTCGCCCTAAGACCGCCCCCATAATCCTCCCATCCCGTCGGTGGGGAGGGCGTCGGATCCACGTTCTCGATGGCGGCGGGCTGTGGTCGAGCGATGGAGCCCGGGGGA
>CAIMLX010000045.1 GCA_903842455.1 uncultured Hyphomicrobiales bacterium
CTACGATGAAAACTGCGCAGGTGTCGCGTTGGGTCCCTGCTTGCGCAGGGATGACACCTGTGTGTGGGGGGTGCGAGGCGGACAAGGTCATGCGCGCCCCCTCCGGCTGGGGTCGAACCGGTCGCGCAGGCCGTCCGCCAGGCGGTTGACGCCGATGGCGAGCGAGACGAGCGCCAGGCCCGGGGCGATGGCGCCGATGGGGGCGGTGTAGACGGTGCCCTGGGCCTCCTGCAGCAGGCGGCCCCAGCTGGCATTGGGCGGCGGCGCGCCGAGGCCGAGGTAGCTCAGCGAGGCTTCGGCGATGACAGCGAGGCCGAACTGCAGCGCGAAATTCACCATCAGGGTGGGTGCGATGTTGGGGAGGATGTGCTCGACGACGATGGCGGGCCACGAGGCGCCCGAGGTGCGGGCGGCGGTGATGTAGTCGAGCAGCAGCACACGCTTCGCGAGGATGCGGGTGAGCCGCGCGACGATCGCCGATAGCGCGATGCCGATGGCGAGGATGGCGGAGAACAGGCTCGCGGTATCGCTGGCGGCGACCACCAGCATGGCGATCAGCAGGGTGGGGAAGGCGATGAGGATGTCGAGCGTGGCGGCCAGCGCATCGTCGAGCAGCTTGCTGGCGAAGGCGGCGAGAAGGCCGAGGGTGACGCCGATGATGGCGCCGATCAGCACCGCGCCGGTGCCGACGATGAGCGCGATGCGCGAGCCGATCATCACCTGGGTGAAGAAGTCGCGGCCGAGGCGATCGGTGCCGGCCCAGTGTTCCCACGACGGTGGGGAGAGACGGCCCCCGGTCATGCCGGTGGGGTCGTAGGGCAGCCAGACGAGACTCAGCAGCCCCACCACCACGTGCAGGCCGACGAGGATGATGCCGAAGGTGAGGGTGGCGCGCTTCGTCGGGCGTTTCATGGCTCGCTCCGGCGGCCGCGGAGGCGCGGATCGATGAAGCGCTGCAGCAGGTCGGCGGCAAAGCCGATGAGCAGGACGAGCAGCGTCGAGATGAACAGCACGCCCTGCACGTTGGGATAGTCGCGCTGCTGGATGGCGAGCAGCAGCATCGAGCCGAGCCCGGGCAGGGCGTAGACCTTTTCCACCACCACGGCACCGAGGAAGGTGGTGGCGAGTTCGATGCCGAGGATGGAGACCACCGGCACGGCGCCGTTGCGGATGCCGTGCCGCACCAGCGCTTCGGGGAAGCTGGCGCCGAGCACCCGGGCGGTGCGGATATAGTCGGAGCCGAGCACGTCCAGCGTCGCGGCGCGGACGTAGCGGATCAGCGACGCGGCGATGACGAGGGCGACGGTCAGCGCTGGCAGCACCATGGCGGTGGCGGCTTCGCCGAAATTGGCCCAGCCCTTCAGCGGAAAACCGCCCGAGGGGAAGATGCGCAGGTTGATGGCGAAGACGGTGACCAGCAGGATGCCGAGCCAGAACACGGGGATGGCGATGCCGAGCTGGGACACGATGGAGATCGCGGCGCCGTACCAGCGGTGGGACTTCACCGCGGCGACGATGCCGAGCGGCAGCGCGATCGCGATGGCAAGGAGGAAGCCGATGATGGTGAGCGGCAGGGTGACGCTCATGCGGTTGCCGATTTCCTCGAGCACGCCGGCGCGCGAGACGAACGAGGCGCCGAGATCGAAGCGGGCGAGGTTGCCGATGAAGCTGCCGAACTGGACAATCAGCGGCTGGTCGGAGCCGATCTGGGCGCGGGCGGCCTCGATCTGCTCTGCGGTGGCGCCAACGCCGAGCAGGGCGTTGGCCGGATCGCCCGGGAGGAGGCGGAGGAGGACGAACAACACCACCGCCGCAAGGAACAGCGACAGGATGAGGATGACGAGGCGGCGCAGGAGGTAGGTGAGCATCGGTCCCTCCTTTCCGCAGGATCGGGGTCGTTGTCTAGGGGTAAGCAGATCGGCAGAAAGACCACCCCCACCCTAGCTCTGCTACGTCGCTTTGCTCCTAGCGACGCTACCCTCCCCACAGGGGGGAGGGAGCCGCCGTTGATAGCTTGGGTGCCACCGGTCTCCCTCCCCCTTGTGGGGAGGGTGGTGAAGCTTGCGAGCAAGGCGAGCTAGCGGAACCGGGGTGGGGGTCAAGGCAAGGAGCCCCCGCTCCGAAAAGCGGGGGCCGCGAGTCACATCAACCGCTTAGTTCGTCTTCTTGATGCCGTAGGCGAAGAACTGGGAGTTGAGGCCGTTGACGGGGTAGCCGGTGACGTTGGCGGCCGAGACCACGATCTGCGGGTAGAGGTAGAGCCAGTTGGAGGCTGCGTCCTCGGCGATCAGCTTGTTGGCTTCGGTGAGCTTTTCCACCTGCTCGGCTTCGCTGGCGGCCGATTCAGAGTCGGCGATCAGCTTGACCACGTCGGGGTTGTTGTAGCCCCAGTAGAAGTCGGGGTTGCCGTAGAACACGATGTCGCGGTGGTTCACGTGCTCCTGCAGGGTCGCCTGGAAATCCTGCGCCTTGTAGATCTTCTCGTACCACTCGTTGGCGGTGATGATGTTGATGTTCACCGTCACGCCGACCTTGGCATACTCGGCCTGCAGGAACTGCGCGACGATCGGGTGCGGGTCGTAGTCGGGCGTATCGAGGGTGAACTCGAAGCCATCGGCGTAGCCGGCCTCGGCGAGCAGGGCCTTGGCAGCCTCCAGGTCATAGGCATCGACGGCGGTGAGATCGACGTACCACGGGTCGGTCGGCGGCACGAACGAGCCGATCAGGGTGCCGTAGTCGCCCCAGATGGCGTTCAGCAGGCGGGCCTTGTCGGTCGCCTTGGCCAGCGCCTTGCGGACCTTGACGTTGTCGAACGGAGCGACGCGGTCGTTCCAGGCCAGCAGTTCCTTGGTGGTCGAGGCGCCTTCGGTGACGGTATAGGCCGGGTTGCCGGCGAACTGCGCCAGCGAGTCCGGGCTCTGCACCGAGGTGATGACGTCGACGGCGTTGGTGAGGAGCGCGTTGTTCAGCGCGGTCGCATCGGTGAAGTAGGTGTAGACCACTTCGGCGTTGGTCGGGGCTTCGCCCCAGTAGCCGTCGAACTTGGCGAGCGCCAGGGCCGAGCCACGGCGCCATTCGCCGAGCGTGTAGGGGCCGGTGCCGTCTTCGGTGGCGGTGATATCGGCGGCGGCGTCGTTGACGATCCAGACGTAGCTGAGGTTGTAGGGCAGCGACACCGAGCGGGCCGAGAGCGTGATGACCACGGTCGCATCATCCGGGGTGTCGATGGCGGTGATCGTCGAGAGGCTGCGCTTGCGCGAGGACTTCGACGCCTCGGCGGTGACGCGCTCGATCGAGTATTTCACGTCGGCGGCGGTCAGCGGATCGCCCGAGTGGAAGCTGACGCCCGGCTTCAGCTTGAAGGTGTGGGTGAGGCCATCCTCGGACACGTCGTGGCTTTCGACCAGCTTGGGCTCCACCGAGCCGGCATCGGTCAGCTGGAACAGCGCTTCGTAGACGTTGCCGTTGAAGGCCTCGTTGATGCCCTGGCCGGCGCCGGCGGTGTTGTCGAGGTTCTGCGGCTCGTACAGCGAGCCGATGCGGATGGAGGCAGCGGCGTCGAAATCCTGCGCGAAGGCCGGGGTGAACGCCACGGTGCTGAGCAGCGCGGCAGCGAGAAGGGTACGGCGGGTGACCGACATGAGGGCTCCTGTACGTTGACCGGCGGATGACGCCGGCCGGCTGGGGCGCATTGGTGGCCCCGATTGGGTGCAGTGATAACGCGCGAGCGTCAGAAAAGGCAGGGTTTAGCAGGGCTAAAATTGCTGCGGCGGCGGGGCGGCGGGAAATCGCTTTGCGGGGCTGGCGGGGAATAGGGAACCGGTTTCAGGGGCGACCGGCGACCCCCTCTCCTCAGTTCCGCTAGGCAGCAAGCTGCCAAGCTCCACTATCCTCCCCCACCAAAGGGGGAGGAGGCGATGGGGAGGCCGTCAGGTACTCAATCGCGCCTTGGCGGTGAGAAGGATTTGGTACGCGACCGCGGCGGCGTCGGTCATCACCTCGCTGTTCCACACGCGCATGGTCAGGAAGCCGTCGCGGGCGAAAGTGCTATCTCGAATATGGTCCCGGACGGACTCCGCGTGTTGACCGCCATCGAGTTCAACGATCAGTTTTGCCTCGAAGCAAACGAAGTCGAGCACGTAGCCCTTGAGCGGCATTTGTCGCTTGAACTTCAGCCCGTCCAGTCGACCGGCGCGCAAGCATGTCCAAAGCCGTCACTCCGCATCTGTCTGATTGGTTCGCAACCTTTTCGCAAAGAGCCTGGATCGCTCCGGAACCGGCTGTCGCACGGTCTTATCCCCCACCCCGGAAGCACAATGACACAACGGCCGGCATAGCGCCTCCTCCCCCTTGGTGGGGGAGGATAGTGGAGCTTGGCAGCTTGCTGCCTAGCGGAACTGAGGAGAGGGGGTCAGCGTCGCTTCTTGTCGCTGAGTTCTACCCAGACCGGCGCATGGTCGGAGGCGTCGCCCATGGCGCGGACCGGGCGGTCGATGCCGGCGGCTTTGAGGCGGGGGGTTAGTTGCGGGGACAGGAGGAGGTGGTCGAGGCGGAGGCCGGCGTTGCGCTCCCAGCGGTTTCGGCGGTAGTCCCAGAAGGTGTAGAGGGTCGGCTCGTCGGGGAAGACTTTCCGCAGCGCGTCGGTCCAGCCTTGGGCGAGGAACTCGGCGAACTGGGCGCGCGGGCGGGGCTGGATCAGGGCGTTGTCGTCGTAGGACTTCGACACGTAGATGTCGCGCGGCTCGGGGACGATGTTGTAGTCGCCGGCGAGGACGACGGGGATGTCCTCGGCGAGGAGGTCGGCGGCGTGGGCGATGAGGCGGTCGGTCCATGCCAGCTTGGCGCTGAATTTCGGGCCGGGCTGCGGGTTGCCGTTGGGGGCGTAGAGGCAGGCGACGAGTATGCCGTTGACCGCCGCCTCGATGTAGCGGGCTTCGCGGTTGGCCTCGTCGCCGGGGAGTTCGTCGCGGGTGAGGACGGGCTCTGAGCCGCGGGCGAGGATAGCGACGCCGTTCCAGGCGGACTGGCCCTTCCAGACCGCGCCGTAGCCGGCTTTCGCCAGGGCGGACTGCGGGAACTGCAGGTCGGTGGCTTTCAGCTCCTGCAGGCAGACGACGTCCGGCTCGGCGGCTTCCAGCCATTCGAGCAGCACTGGAAGGCGGCGGTTTATGTTGTTGATGTTGAGGGTGGCGAGCTTCAACGGGCTTAGCCGCTGATGCGGGTGGCGAAGGCGTGGACGCTCTCCGCGAGGGTTGCCAAGTGCTGGGCGGTGGTGAAGCCGGAGATGGCTTTGCGCGGCTTCAGGTCGTGGTCGCCGTCTTCGAGCCAGAGCAGTTCGATCTGCGGCGACAGGTCGTAGGTCTCGACCTCGGGCGGGATGCCGAACTCGTCGCGGGTGCCCTGGACGATGAGGGTGGGGGTGCGGAGGCCCTTGAGGTGGGCGGTGCGCAGTTGCGTCGGCTTTTCGGGAGGATGGAAGGGGTAGCCGAGGCAGACGAGGCCGGCAATGCGGCCGGCATCGAACAGCGCGTCGGCGGCCATCGAGGCGACGCGGCCGCCCATCGACTTGCCACCGATCAGCAGGGGGCCGGGGGTGGGGCCGAGGTCGTCGACGGCGGCGAAGTATTCGGGGATGACGGTTTCGGCCTTGGGCGGTGGACGGCGGGTGCCGGTGCGGCGGGCGGCCATGTAGCCGAACTCGAAGCGGGCGACGCGGATGCCGGCGGTGGCGAGCGCTTTGGCGGTGCCTTGCAGCGAGGCGGAATCCATAGGGGCGCCGGCGCCGTGGGCGAGGAGGAGGGTGAAGCGCGCATCCTCGGGGCCATCGAAGAGGAAATCGGTCGCCATCAGCCTGCGGATTTCCTCAGTTCGAGGTCGATATAGGCGATGCCGCGGGTTGCCTTCTTCGCCCAGTCGGAGTGGTCGTCGAGTTCGAGGTAGCGCAGCCACCAGCGGCGGGCTTCGCGCAGGTCGTGGGCCTCGTATTCGAGGGTGGCGAGGTTGTAGATGGCGTCGGCGTAGCCCGGGTCGATGGCGATGGCGCGGTTGAGGTGCTCGCGGGCGGCGGGGATGCGCTTGAGGTCGCGCAGCAGGCCGGCGAAGTTGAACCAGGCTTCGGCAAAGCCCGGATCGAGCTTTATGGCGCGGGCGTAGGCGAGAGCGGCGTCGGCGGGCCGGCCCAGCGCCTTGAGGCAGTTGGCGAGGTTGAAGGCGGCGACGGAGTCGGTCGGGTCGATGGCGAGGCAGCGCTCGTAGAGCGTCGCGGCTTCGGCGAAGAGCTTGCCAGCTTCGAGGCCTTCGGCGCGGGCGAAATAGTCCTCGGTCTGGTCGGCGTCGGGGGCGAGGTCTAGGAGACGCTGGCCGTCCATCTCGGCCGAGGCGCCGCCGTCCTGCACGTAGAGCTTGTCGCCGCGATGGTGCAGCGACAGGGCGGTGAGCGAGGTGACCGCGCCCGAGCGATGGATCGAGCGGGCGATGGCGCCCCAGCCGGCGCCGCCAGCGACCAGACCGGCATATTTGCGGGCGAGGATCAGGTCGCGGAAGCTGAAGGGCTCGGCCGAGTGCTCGAAGGCGTCGAACAGGGCGAGCATATCGAAGGTGTGGGCGTCGAGCCTGGCTTGCTCGAGCAGCGCGGCGCGGGTGAGGCTCGAATGCTGCGGCGGATCGAGCAGGCGGAGCCAAGTGAGGAAGCCGCGTTCGCTGAGGATGTGGGTGTCGTGCTCGCGCAGCGCGGCGATGCGGGTTTCGATCTCGGCGTCGGGCAGGCGGTCGATCAGCTTGCGGCCGATGACGACATGGGTGGTCTGCCGGTTGATGCCGCGGCGGAGCTGGCCACCGGCGGCCTCGACGGCGCGGGCCGCGAGCCGGCGCGGAAACGCTTCGAGCGCTCCCACGATGCCAAAGATGGTGCCGGCGTTACCCATGGTCGGGATTCTACAGGGTCAGGGGGGTGATCCGCCAGTCTTTATGAGGCGAGGTGTCTGACTGGCCCGGGGTGGAGCCGCCCCCCTCTCCTCAGCTCTGCTACGGCGCTGACGCGCCTAGCGACGCTATCCTCCCCCACCAAGGGGGAGGAGGCGATGGGGCCGCACGTTAGTGCCTGTCGTCAGGCTTTCTTGCGGGCGGTGGTTTTCGGGGCCACGGCTTCAGAGGCGGCGAGGGCGTCCTTCAGCGAGACTTTCTTGGGGGCGGCGGGTTTGGCGGCCGGCTCGGCTGCAGCCTTGGCGGTGGTCTTTTTGGCCGGGGCCTCGTCCTTGGATTTGCTGGCGGCGGCGGGCTTGGCCTGGCCGAGCGAGGCTTTCAGCGCGTCCATCAGGTTGATGACGTTGCCGCGCTCGGGCACGTCGGCGATGATCGGCTTGTGACCCTTGAGCTTCTCGCGGATCATCGCCATCAGCGCGGTCTCGTAGCGATCCTCGTACATCTTGGGATCGAACTTGGCGACCTTCTGCTTGATCAGCGCTTGAGCGAGCTGCAGCATCTCCGGATCGGGTTTGGTCTCGGGGATGGAGTCGAAAACCTCAGCGCTGGCGCGGACTTCCGTCGGATTGCGCAGGGTGTGGAGGAACATGCCGTTGTCGCGGGCGCCGATGGTGACGACGCGTTCGCGCGAGCTCATCACCAGGCGGGCGATGGCCACCTTGCCGGACTGGCGCAGCGCTTCGCGGAGGACGACGAAGGTTTCCTCGGCCATGGCGCCATCGGGGGCGAGGTAATAGGGCGCGTCCTCGTAGATGGTGTCGACTTCGGCTTCGTCGACGAAGGACTCGATGTTGATTGTGTGCGAGCTTTCGATGCGGACGGCTTCGAGGTCGCTGTCATCGATGATGATGTACTGCTTGTCCTCGTACTCGTAGCCCTTCACCAGATCGGAGCGCTCGACGATGCCGAGTTCCGGATCGACCGGCTTCATGTTGATCCGGTTGTGCGTGTCCTTGTGCAACTGGTTGAAGCGGATCCGCTCATTGGTACTGGTGGCTGGGTACAGTTTCACCGGGCAGGTGACGAGGCTCAGCTTGAGATAACCCTTCCAACTCGACCTAGGTGTCATTCCCGCCTCCGTTACGCCGGCAACAATCTTCGGTGGTCGCGCGGTCGAACCGGAAAAGTCTGCAACTTTTCCTGACCACGCTCCGATTACTTCCCGTTTCCTAGTAATGCGGGCAGTTCGCAGGCGGATTCGTTAACTTCGGCCCACGGATCGCCCGACATGGTTAAGAGACCGGGAACGGAAGAGTAGTTCAAATCGGCCGGATCGTCGATGGACTCAAGGTCCCGCCAGTCAAGCGGCGTGGACACCGGCAGGTGGGGACGGCCGCGCAGCGTGTAGGCGGCGGCCGCGGTGGCGCTGCGGGCGTTGCGGTGGAAATCAATGAAAATGCGACGCTTCCGGTTATCCTTGCCCATGACGGCGACGAAGGTTTCGGGCGCGGTTTTCGCCAGCAGCGTGGCGATGGTGCCGGTGGCCGCGTGCACCGCCTTCCAGCCGAGGGTGGGCTTCAGCGGCACGACGATGTGGATGCCCTTGCCGCCCGAGGTCTTGACAAACGGGACGAGGCCGATGCTCTCGAGTTCGCCCTTGAGGTGGACGGCGGCCTCGACGATTTCGCGCCAGGCGATGCCGTCGCCGGGGTCGAGGTCGAAGGTGATGCGGTCGGGCTTTTCGAGGTGGGCGAGGTGGGTGCCCCAGGTGTGGAACTCGACGCCGCCGAACTGCGGCAGCGCCAGGTAGCCGCGCGCGTCCTCGATGGTGAGGTAGGTCTTGTCGTCTTCGTCGGAGTTCTGGGTTTCGAAGACGTTGATGGTCTTGGGCATGCCCTTGAAGGCGTGGCGCTGGTAGAAACAATCCTTGGCGATGCCGGTGGGGCAGCGGACCAGCGAGACCGGGCGGTTCAGGATGTGGGGCAGCATGAAGTCGCCGACCGCCGCGTAGTAGACGGCGATATCGAGCTTGGTGGGGCCGGATTTGCCGAACAGGCGGCGGGTGGGGTTGGTGATGGAGATCGACGCCAGGTCGGCATCGGTGACGAGCCGCTTGCGCTTTGTGGCGGTGGTCTGGGTGGTGAGTTCGGTTTCGCGCAGGCCCATGAAGGCGGCGTGGCGGAGCATGCCGTCGCCGGTGCGGGTGGCGTAGTGCACCCGGGCGTGGAGGACGGGGCGGACCCACTTGATGTCCTTGGGCGCGCCGTCGAGCGGAACACCGCCATCGCCGAGCGCTGACAGGCGGGCTTCGAGGCTCTCCTGCTTGGCGATGTCGAAGCCGGTGCCGATCTTGCCGATGTATTTGAGTTCGCCATCCACCCACTCGGCGGCGGCCAGCGCGGCGAGACCGTTGGCGGCGGTGGAGGTGGTGTAGCCGGCGATGAGGACGTCCTCGATCTTCCGGGCCTTGGCCTTGACCCAGAGGTTGGTACGGCCGGGGGTGGAGAGGGAGTCCTCGCGCTTGCTCACGATGCCTTCGAGGCCCATTTCGGAGACGCGCTCGAACAGCGGGGTGCCGTCGCCCTCGACGTGGTCGGAATACTGGATGGCGGAGCGGCCGCCGGTGACACCGGCGATCAACTGGCTCAGGTATTCCTTGCGCTTCTTCAGGGGGACGCGGCGGAGGTCCCAGCCGTCGAGATAGAGCAGGTCGAAGGCGTAGAAGGTGAGCTTGCTGCCAGGGCCGGAGGACAGGGCCTCCTGCAGGTGCGAGAAGTGCGAGATGCCGCGCTCGTCGAGGACGACGATCTCGCCGTCGATGATGGCCGACTTGGCGGGCAGTTGCGCGAAGGCCTGGGGGAGGAGGCCGTAGCGGTGGGTCCAGTCGAGGCCGGCGCGGGTGATGAGGCGGACCTTGCCGCCGTCGAGGAAGGCGAGGGTGCGGTAGCCGTCGAACTTGATTTCGTGCAGGAAGCCGGGGCCTTTCGCGGCGGCCTTTGGCGGGGTGTCGGCGGCGGTGGCGAGCTGCGGTTCGAGGGCGGTCGGCATCGGGCCCTTCACCGCGCCGGCTGCGGCGGTGGGGCGGGGCGGCTTGCGGACGACCACCAGTTCCTCGATCAGGCGGCCTGTTTTCACGCTTTCGGGGCGGGCTTCGAGGATGTTGGTTGTCGTGTCGACAGACTGGTCGTGCTCCTTGAAGAACAGCCAGTTGTCTTTGCCGTTGTCGCCGGGCTTGGGTTTCAGGCGGGCGAGCATCCAGCCGCCCTTCAGCTTTTCGCCCCAGAGGCGGAACTTGAAATCGCCGGTCGCGAGGCCCTCGTCGGGGTCGCCCATCGGGGCCCAGGTGCCGGTGTCCCAGACGATCATCGGGCCCCCGCCGTACTCGCCTTCGGGGATCACGCCCTCGAAGTCGATGTACTCGACCGGGTGGTCCTCGGTGTGGACGGCAAGCCGCTTGTCGGCGGGGTTGAGCGAAGGGCCCTTCGGCACCGCCCAACTCAGCAGCACGCCGTTGTGCTCGAGCCGCAGGTCGTAGTGCGGGGCCGTGGCGGAGTGGCGGTGGACGACGAAGCGCGACCCGGTTTCGGCGGGCACCGAGCCGGCGGGTTCAGTGGTTTTGCCGAAGTTGCGCTTCTTGCGATAGGTACCGAGGGCGTCGGCCATCAGAGCGTGCCTGCGACGAGCTTTCCGGCTTTGTACACGACGCGGTTGCGGGGCGGAGAGGCGATCGTCTCGGGCACGGCGGGGGCGTCGACGAGGACGAAATCGGCGCGATCGCCGGGCGCGAGGCCGTAGCCTTCAAGGCCCATCACCTGGGCGGTGGCGCCGGTGATCAGGTTGAGGGCGGCGTGCAGTTCCGCGTCGGACACGAGGTTCTGCTGGCGGGCGGCGATGTTGGCGCGTTCGAGCAGGTCGCCGGTGCCGAACGGAGACCAGGTGTCGCGGATATTGTCGTTGCCGCAGAACACGGTGACGCCGGCGGCCCAGAGCGGGCGGAGCGGCGGCATGCTCTGTTCTGGCGCGCTGGTCATGATGGAGACGCCGGAGCGGGCGAGGGTTTCTGCAGTTGCGGCGAGTGCGTCGGGCGCGGCGTCGCCGAGGCAGTAGGCGTGGCTGACGGTGACCTTGCCACCGAGGCCGAGGGCGCTGGTACGCTCGGCGATCAGGTCGAGCTCGAACAGGCCGAGCGGGCCGCCTTCGTGGAGGTGGATGTCGACGCCCTTGCCGTGCTTTTCGGCGAGGGCGAAGACGATGTCGAGACTGCCCTTGGGGTCGCCGTCGATATAAGCGGGGTCGAGGCCGCCGATCAGGTCGGCGCCTTCGCGGAGGGCGGCGTCGAGGAGGTCGGCGGTGCCGGGGGAAGCGAGGATGCCGCTTTGCGGGAAGGCGACGATCTGGATGTCGATCTGGGCGGCGTAACGCTCGCGGATCTTCAGCACGGCCTCGAGATTGCTGAGGCCCCAGTCAGTGTCGATGTCGACATGGGTGCGCATGTGGCCGGTGCCGAAGGCGATCTCGGCCTCGACCAGCAGGGCGCCGCGGGTTTCGACGGGGGTGGAGAGGCTGGTGCGGTAGGCCTTTTCGCGGGCGATCCGCTCTTTGACCGTGGTGCCGCTGCGATAGCCGGGCCAGGGGGTACCCCAGAGCACCTTGTCTAGGTGGACATGGCCTTCGATCAGCGACGGGAGGAGGAGGCGGCCGTTTGCATCGATGACGGTGGTGCCGGCGGGTGGAGTGCCGTAGCCGACGATGCGGCCGGCGGCGACGTTCATGGCGGTGCGTTCGCCCGAGGGCGTCACGAGGTTGGTGAGCCAGAAGTCATTTGAAGTCATCGGGATAGGCCCGCCTGTTGCGACGTTGATTCAGGCTGCGGCGGGGTTGATGGTCAAGTCCATTCGGAAGCTGGCGGATTGTCCGGGTGGCAGGACGAGGCTGCCGTTTCGGGTTTCGAGGGCGTCGCCCTGGTCGTTCCACGGGGCGGTGCCGTGCCAGGGTTCGAGGCAGAGATAGGGCGCGCCGGGCTTTTGCCAGAGGGCGAAGTTGGGCAGGTTGGTCGTCTGCATGTCGATGCGGCCACCGCCATCGGCGAAGAAGGCGATGTGGTCGCCGACGCCGTCGACGAAGATCATGGCGTCGTTTTCGAACTGGGTGCCGGCCGGCAGCAGGTGGCCTTCGTCGAAGGGCGAGGGCTGCGGGGTGCGGATCAGCAGCTTGTCGGCATCGAGGCGGTAGAGCTTGGGTTCGGCGCCGTTGGCGAGGGTGACGGCGTGCGGTTTGCCCTCGCTGCCGGGGAGCGGCCACGAAAAGCCGGGGTGGTAGCCGAACTGCAGCGGCATCGGAGTGGTGTCGCGATTCTGCACCGTGGCCTCGATGCCGATGTGGTTGCCATCGAGGCTGTAGGTGATGTCGAGCTGGAAGTTGAAGGGGTAGCTCTTCTTGGTCTCGGCGGTGGCTTCGAGGACGTAGCGGGCGGAGGCGGCGGTGCTTTCGGCCAGCTCGAAGTCGTTGATGCGGGCGATGCCGTGCGACGGCATGGGGTAGGGCCTGCCGGCGATGCTCACCGTGTCTTTCGGGTTCTTGCCGACGACGGGGAAGAGCAGGGGGGAGCGGCCGCCCCACCAGGCCAGGTCGCCCTGCCAGAGCCATTCGGCGCCGTCATTGGTTTTGATCGAGCGCAGCTCGCCGCCGCGCGTCGAAAGCTCGAGGGTGAGGACGGCGTT
Organism: uncultured Hyphomicrobiales bacterium; assembly: GCA_903842455.1. Classification (GTDB taxonomy): domain Bacteria; phylum Pseudomonadota; class Alphaproteobacteria; order Rhizobiales; family Devosiaceae; genus Devosia_A. The sequence goes on from CAIMLX010000045.1 coordinate 12,642, forward strand.
CTTGATCTGCATGGCGCGCTCCGCAAGATTGCAGTCAGTATGCCTATCAACGCACTGGCGGCAATCCATGATGCGGTGAGTGCGGCCGCCCCCTCCACCAGACTTCGTCTGGTCCCCCTCCCCCGCTGCGCGGTGGAGGACCCCGGCGACCGCAGTGGCTCGCTCAGGCGATGCGGTTGGTGAGGGTGCCGAGGCGGTCCATGGTGAGGACGGTCTCGTCGCCGCGGCCGAGGGTCTTGCCCATTTCGGCGGCCGAGCCGCCGCCTACGGTGCCGGAGCCGAAGATTTCGCCGGCGACGACCTTCTCGTTGGTCGAGGCGTGGGCGATCATCTGGTCGAAGCGCCAGTGCATGGTCGAGGTGCTGGTATCGCACCAGGGCTGGCCGGAAACGGTGGCCTGCATGCGCAGCGCGTAGATGTCGGGGATTTCGTCGGCGGTGACGAGCCATGGGCCGAAGACGTGGCCGCGCTCGAAATCCTTGCCCTTGGCGGGCCCGAGGCCGACGGACATCTCGCGCTGCTGAATTTCGCGCGCCGAGAAGTCGTTGTAGATCATGTAGCCGAAGATGTGGCTCATCGCGTCTTCACGCGGAATGTTCGTGCCGCCCTTGCCGATGACGGCGGCGAACTCGAACTCGAAATCCATGTTGGTGGCGTAGACCGGCATCTCGATGGCGTCGCCATCGGCGCCGACGGCGCTGGGGTTGCCCTTGTAGTAGATGGGCAGGTTGTACCACTCGGGCGGGATGTCGCGGCCGAGCTTGGGGTAGATGTTCTTGAGATGCGTCTCGAACGCCATGAAGTCGCGGATCAGCGGCGGGCGCGGGATCGGGGCGAGGAGTTTCACGGCGCTCGGGGCGAAGGCGAGGGTGGTGTCGGCGAAGGTGTCGCCGTTGGCCGCCACCCAGTCGAGGGCGGACTGCGCTGCATCGAGCGCAATCCGGCCGTTTTCGATGAATGCCACCATGTCCGACGGGATGGTGGCGGCGGCGAGGCGCGCCGCGCCTGCCTTCGAGGCCGTGTCGCTGAGGACAGCACGATAGGCCGACTGCAGATCGGCATAGCGGCCATCGCCGAGGACGGCACCGACGCGGGTGAGGGCGCCGGCGGGGGTGGGCAACTCGAAGGAGACGAGACGCATGTCAGCCTCAGGAAACAGCGAGTTCGTAGAGCTCGCGGGCGCGGTTATCCAGCATCGGGATCACGGTGCCCTCGATGATCTCCTTGAAATGCGGAGTCTCGCGGTGGGCGGCGAGCGCGGCCTGATCGACATAGTGCTCGTAGAGCAGGATCAGGTTGTCGTTTTCGGTCGAGATCGAGGCCTGGTAGAGCTTGCAGCCGGGTTCGGTCGACGCCACGAGCGGCGACATCTTCCGGAGCTGCTCCAGCACCTTCTCCCGGTTGCCGGGCTTGCAGGTGTACTTGGCGACGAGGACGATCATGGGGGCTCCCTTTCGATAGCATCGTTCAGTTAGTTGAACGATATTCTTTATGCTGAACAATCCGATGGCGACGCGTGAAAGTCAATCGCGCGCGTGCGCGAGACAGTTCAGCCTTTGGTAGCGCCGCCGTACCCTACTGTCATCCCGGCGAAGGCCGGGATCCAGCCTGAGGCGTGGAGGTTCTTTTCGCACCGGTCAGGATGGACCCCGGCCTTCGCCGGGGTGACATGGTGGGTGGTGAGAGGCGGTGCCAGTGAAGTGCGCATCACTTGGTCGACCCGCCCAGCCGGTGGCTCAGCTTGCCGGCGAGCGATTGCACGGCATGGCTGACGAGGTTGGTGCTCTGCTCGTTCACTTCGCCCGAGAGGAGGCCAATGGCGATGCCGGCGACGGCGCGGTCGTCGGAGGCGCTGAAGACCGGGGCGCCGAAGCAGACCATGGCTTCGCGGAGCTGGCCGTCGTCGATCGAGTAGCCGCGCTCGCGGGTTTCATCGAGCTCGCGCATCAGGGTCTTGAGGTCGGGGACGCTGCGGGTGGTCCAGGCGTCGGGCCAGCCTTCGGCGAACAGGGCCTCGACTTCGCCGGCGGGCATGGTGGCCATCATCGCCTTGCCGGTGGCGGTAAAGGGAGCGGGCAGGCGGACGCCGGGGCGGAAGGAGACGCCGAGCGGATCGGTGCCGCGGCGGCAGGCGACGTACATCACTTCGCGGCCGGTGAGGATGGAGAGGTTGATCGCCTGCTTCGAAATGAGATCGGTCGCATCGGCGATGCGCATGAACTCCTGCGTCAGGTCGGACTGGCCCTCGAAGGCGTTGGCCCAGCTGAGGACGTGCGGGCCGACCGCGAACTGCGACGGGCCGACGCGCATCATCAGGCCCAGATCCACCAGAGTGTGGCAGAGGCCGTGGACGGTGCTCTTGGGCAGGTCGAGCATGCGCGCCAGCTCGGACACGCCCTTGGGCTTGCCACCGGTGCTCAGTGCATCGAGTATCTTTTTGGTCCTGACCAGCGCGGGAACGGCTTTTCCGCGCTGCTCCGTCTCATCGATCATCCGGCGACTTTCGCTACGTTACGAACATAACGGCTTTACGCGGCTTTGCCCGGTGCCCGCAAGGTCGTCAGCGGAACGAGGGGGCGATCTCGTCCATGAAAAAGGCCATGCCATCGGTGTCCGGCGCATCCATGAACCACAGCATGAGGTGATCGACGCCGCGGGATTTCAGCTCGGCGATGCGGGACTCGGCCTCGGCGGCGGTGCCGATGATCCACGGGTCGGTCATCGATGTGGGCAGGGCGGCGGTGCGGCCGGTGGCGAAATCGGTGACGGCCGGATCGGGCTCGTGGCCGGCGGCGCGGGCGTGGTCGAGCATGGAGGTGACCTTGCGGCGCAACGTGGCAGTGTCGGGGGCGACGAGGATCTGGGTTTCGAAACTGATCTCGATATCGGCGCGGGAACGGCCGGCGGTGGCCAGCGCGGAGTCGAGCAGGGCGAGGCGGCGGTCGAGTTCTTCGAGCGAGACCGGGGTGGTGTTCCAGCCGTCGGCCTTGCGGGCGGTGAGGTCGATGACCCACGGAAAGGCTTCGCCGAGCCAGACGGGGATGTGCTTCTGCTTCGGCTTGGGCGACAGGATGGCCTGTTCCAGGTGGTAGAACTTGCCGTTGAAATCAATCGGTTGGTCGGCGGCGTAGAGAGATTGAATCAGCTCCATCGCCTCTTCGAGCCGCTCGACGCGCCTGCCGTGGTCGTCGTCCCAGTCGAGGCCATAGGCGACCTGTTCGGGGCGGCCCATGCCGGCTTCGAAGAAGTGGATGAAGCGGCCGCCCGACAGGTGGTCGAGGGTCGACATCATCTTGGCGGCGATCTGCGGGGCGCGGAACAGGTTGGCCTGGTGGATGAGGCCCAGCTCCGGCTTGGTGGTCGCGCCGGCGATCATGGCGATGGTGGTCCAGCCTTCCAGGACCGAGCTTTCGCGGCCGAGGATCAGGTGGTCGCAGACCCAGAGCGAATCGAAGCCGAGGCGTTCGGCTTCCTTCGCGTTGCCGAGGACGTCCATGTCCTGGATGCGGCTCAGGTTGGGGACGCGGAACAGGCCGGCCGAGGGCATGGCGAAGGCCGGGACGCAGTAGCCCAGCTTCATCGTGCCGGCGGTGCGGCGCTCGGCGAGGGTGGGGCTGGTCACTTCTTCACCGCGGCGCGGGGGATGAGGTCGTGGCGGGTGCGGTGGCCGGCGAACTTGCGCTCGATCTCGTCGGCGGCAAGGGTCAGGAAACGCGGGCCGCAGGGGGCGGTGACGCCGGCGATATGCGGGGTGAGGAAGACGTTGGTCATCGAGCGCAGCGGCGAGTCTGCTTCGAGCGGCTCGGGGTCGAAGACGTCGAGCGAGGCGACGATGTCGTTGCGTTCTAGGCGCTTGATCAGGGCGGATTGATCGACGACGGCGCCGCGCGAGACGTTGACGAAGACGGCGCCGGGGCGGAGCAGGTCGAGCTCCTTCGCCGTGATCATGCCCTGGGTTTCGGGGGTGAGGGGGACGAGCGAGATCACCACGTCGCAGCCCATCACGGCGTCGAGCGAGGTGAGGGTGATGTCATAGATATCGGCGAGGACGCGCGGCACGTGCGGGTCGAAGGCGTAGATATCGCAGTGGAACGGGGCGAGCAGTTCAAGCAGGCGGCGGCCGATATAGCCGCAGCCGATGAGGCCGACCGACTTGCCGGTGAGTTCGCCGTTCCAGCTGAAATCGGCGACGCGATCGTCGTTGGTCCGGAACGGGGTCTCGCCGGCGATCATCCGGCGGTAGAGCGCGCCGGCGTTGCGCAGCCCGATCATCGCCATGGCGAGGGCCCACTCGGAGACCGGGTAGGACGAGCCATTGGTGGTGTCGACGACGGTGATGTGGCGGACGGCGGCGGCATCGACATCGATGCGCTGGCTGAAGCGGTCGCCCTCGACTTCGGCGATCAGCTTGAGGTTGGGCAGGCGATCGAGGATGGCGCCGGTGAGGCGGGGCGAGCCGTGGCAGACGAGCAGGGCGTCGACGTTGGCAGCGAAGGCGACGAGCGCATCGACGGCGGCGGGGTTCTCGGGCGGGGCGACTTCCCAGGCCGAAGGTTCGTTGCAGAGGTGGTGCTCGAAGGTGCCGAGCGCCGTGAAGGCGGCCATGGCGCCGTCGTCCATCATGCGGGCATAGGTATCGGCGTTGCAGGCGAAGCCGATGCGAACGGGCTTGTCGAGGGCGTAGCGGGTCATTTGCCGATCCAGACGGTCTTGGCGTTGGTGAATTCGTGGATGCCGACCTTGCCGAGCTCGCGCCCGTAGCCGGAGGCCTTGATGCCACCGAACGAGATGTGGGCGTCGGAGCGGACCATGTCGTTGATGAACACGGCGCCCGCTTCGACGCCGACTTCCATGCGCTGGGCGCGGTCCTCGTCGGTGGTCCAGACGGCGGCGGCGAGGCCGAACTCGGTGCCGTTGGCGATGCGCAGCGCGTCGGCTTCGTCGGCGAAGGGGATCACCGGGGCGACGGGGCCGAACAGCTCCTCGCGGGCGGCAACGTTGTCGTCGGCGACATCGGTGAGGATCACGGGGGCGAAGAAGAAGCCGGGGCCATCGACCGTGCCGCCGGTCAGCGCGGCCTTTGCGCCGCCGGCGAGGGCGCGGTCGAGTTGCGACTGGAGGCCGGAGCGGAGATCGGCGCGGGCGAGGGGGCCGAGGTTGTGCTTGTCATCGAGCGGGTCGCCGTAGCTGGCTTTGCGCATGCCTTCGACGAAGGCTTCGGTGAAGCGGGGGGCGATGGACTTTTCGACGAGGAAGCGCTTGGCACAGACGCAGCTCTGGCCGGAATTGTTGAGGCGGGCGGCGATGGCGGTTTTGACCGCCCCGTCGAAATCGGCATCGGCGAAGACGATGAAAGGGTCGGAACCGCCGAGTTCGAGCACGGCCTTCTTGCCGACGCTGCCTGCAGTGGCGGCGACAGCGCGGCCGGCACGGATCGAGCCGGTGATGGTGACCGAGCGGATGCGCTCGTCGGCGATGATCTTTGCGGCGGTCGGGTGGTCGACGCGCAGGTTGACCACGGTGCCGTCGGGCATGCCGGCCTCGCGGAACACCGCCTCGATGGCGTCGGCGCAGGCGGGGACGTTTTCGGCGTGCTTCACGACGGTGGTGTTGCCGGCGAGGAAGGCCGGGGCGAAGAAGCGGATCACCTGCCAGAACGGGAAGTTCCAGGGCATGACGGCGAAGATCGGGCCGAGGCCCTCGTAGCGGATGCGGCTGGCCTTGGCGGGGCTCTCGACCTGCATTGGTTCGAGCCAGCCGGGGCCGAGATCGGCGGTGGTGCGGCAGGTGGAGGCGCACTTTTTGATTTCGCCGCGCGCTTCGTTGATGGGCTTGCCCATCTCCAGCGTCATCAGGCGGGCATAGTCCTCGACATGCGCGTCGAGGCGATCGGCGAGGGCGCGGAGCAGGTTGGCACGCTCGGCGACAGTCATGGCGCGCAGCTTCGCCCAGGCGCTCCAACTGCGGGCGAGGCCGGCTTCGACTTCGGTGCCGGAATGCAGGTCGAAGCTGCCGAAGAGTTCGCCGTTGGCCGGGTTGAGCGAGCGAAAAGGCGCGGTCATCAGGGTATCCTCAGTGGAGCGGCGGCGTTCAGCAGCCGCTTGAGCGTGCCGCCGAGAATCGGTTCGAGATCCCCGGGTTTTATGAAACGGCAATGGAGACGCACGATCTCCAAGGCCTGTTTGTAGGTCAATGCCCGGCTGAGCGCCGGAAAGTCGGAGCCCCAGCATAGGCGGGTTCCGAAGGCCTCGTAGAGCCCCTCGGCGATCCACATGGCGGATGGATGGGGGTAGTCCCAGCCGTTCTGGAGGCCAACGGCGTAGTGGAAGCCGCTCAGCTTGATGTGGACGTTGGGGTAACGCGCGAGACCGGCGATGGCTTCGAAATCGGAGCGTGGTGCGGTCGCGCTGATGCCGCCCATGTGGTGGAGCAGCACGACGAGGTCGGGATTGGCGTCCATCACCGCGGCGAGCGCAGGGGCCCAGGCGGGGCCCATGGCGATGGACGCTATGAGTTTGCGCTCGGCGGCGAGGCGGAAGAAGGCCTTGCCGTCGTCGGTCGCGAACCAGCCGTCGGGCTCGGCGACATAGTGGGTAAAACCCTTGATCGGCAGGGTGTCGGCGGCGTGGCGCAGGCGGTCGGTCGCGCCGGGGGTGTGATACTCCGGCGACCAGCTGCAATCGACATCGGCGAACTGATGCAGGCGGGTGGGGTAGCGGCGGACGGCCGCCGCCCCGTACTCGTTGTTGGCCGGGTTTTTCTCGATGCGGGCGGAGACGATGACAGCCTCGGCCACGCCGTTCTGGTCCATCTCGTGGATCAGGTGTTCGACCGAACCCTTGGTGGCCTCGTCGGGCACCTCGGGGTCGTAGGGCCAGCGGGCCCAGGCGTGGGTGTGGCTGTCGACGCTCATCAGCGGAAGGCCACCGAGCCGTCGGTCTTGAGGTTGGTTTCACCGACCTTGGCGATGACGGGGATCGTCTTGAGGCCCTCGTGGTCGAGCTCGACGCCGAGGCCGGGGGTTTCGTTGGGCAGCCAGTGGCCGTTGATGACGGGCACGATAGCCTTCACCGCCTTGGTCCACGGGGCGCTGTCCTGCACCATGTGCTCGGTCACTTCCCAGTTCGGGATGGCGAAGCCGAGCTGCACCTGCGCGGCAGTCGCGACCGGGCCTGAGGGGACGGCGTGCGGGATGATGCCCTGGTGGTGGGCTTCGGCTAGCGCGCAGATCTTGCGGGTGCCGGTGATGCCGCCGGCGATGCCGACATCGGGGCGGATGTGGTGGACGCCGCCGTGCTCGACGTACTCGCGGAACTCCCAGATGGTGGTGTTGCGCTCGCCGGCGGCCATCGGCACGCGCGACTTGGCGGCCACTTCGCCGAAGCTCAGGACGCTGTCGGGCGGGATGGGGTCCTCGACGAAGAGCGGGCGGAACGGCTCGAACTCGCGGATGGCGGCGATCGATTCGCCGAGCGCCATGTTGCGGTGGAGTTCGATGCCGATCTCGACATCCCAGCCGACGGTCTCGCGGATCAGCGCGATGCGCTCGACCATGTCCTTCACCTTGGCGCCGAAGGCCATGAGGTGGTGTTCGGGCTGGTAGACCATGACCTTGAGCGCGGTGTAGCCCTCGTCGGCGGCCTTCTTGCAGGCGGCGGCCACATCCTCGGCGGTGCCGTAGGGAATCACCAGCATGGCGCGCACCTTGTCGCGGACGCGGCCGCCGAGCAGGTCCCAGACGGGCGCCTGGTAGTGCTTGCCCTTGATGTCCCACAGGGCCTGGTCGATGGCACTGAGAGCGCCGCCGATGGCCATGCCGCGCATCGAGTAGGCGCGATAGAGCGAGAGGTTGTGGTATTCGATGCGGAAGGGGTCTTCGCCGATCAGGCGGCGGCCGAAGGACTCGGCGACTAGCGCAGTGGCGTCGGGAAAGCCGAAAAAGGTGGATTCGCCCACGCCCTTGAGGCCGGTATCCGTCGTGACTTCGACGAACATCCAGTTATGGGCGAGATAGGTATCGATACGCTCGATCTTCACTTTGCTTCCTCGGGGTAGACGAATAGCGGTTCGCGGCGGGTCGCCGGGGGACTGATGAGCTCGAGCACGAGGCCCTTGAGCTTGTCTGAGGTGAAATAGACGAAGGCGCCGCTGCCATCGCCGCCGAAGCCGCGGGCGGACTGGAGGCGGGTGAAGCCGGCGGCTTCCAGCTCGGCCACGGCCTGCGCGTGGTTTTCCAGCACGTGGATGCCGATGTGGTTCAGGCCTTCGCCGGAACTCGCGAGCTGGTCGGCGAAGAAGGACGGGCCGGTGGTTGGTTCGACCAGTTCGAACTGCACGCCGTCTTTCCAGGCGAGCGCGTGCTTCAGGCCGAACCGGGCGGGGGCGCCTTTGTAGGTCATGTCCTGAAGGATTTCGGGCGTGTATTCCCACGCCGTCCAGGGGCCGATGCGGAGCAGGTCCCACCACTGCTTGGTCGCCGCTTCGAGGTCGCGGACCACGAAGGCGATCTGCTTGGGGCCGAGCTTCTGGACGAGCAGCGGGATCGCTTCGAAGGCTGCGTCGGAGGTTCCGTTGGTCATCTGGTCTCTCCCTCAGTCGTTGGCGTTCTTGAGCAGGCCGAGCTCGGCGTCGATCTCGTCCTGGTAGGTCGAGACGCGGCTATCCATGACCTCGTCCATGCTGACGGCGCGGCCGGCAATCCCGCTCTCGTAGACGGCGAGCACGGAGGCGACCGCAGTGAGGCCGCCCATCCCGTCGACCTCGGGCGGGCGGCCCTCGGTGATGGCTTCGGCGAAATCGTGGATCTCGATGGCGAGGAGGCCGGAGTCGGTTTCGGCCCAGCTCATCTCGTAGCTGACACCGCCGTAGAGCTTTTCGGTCAGCGGATCGAGCTTGAAGCCGATCTTGTCGGCGAGCGCCTGGCCGGTGAGGTCGCCCTCGGCGGTATGGAGGATCGGCGCCTTGCCGGTGCGGTCGTTGAAGATTTCGAGCGAGCCGTTGCGGCCGTGGATGGTGCGCTGGTTCCAGCCCTTGCCGGGGCCGGAGGCGACGTAGCTCATCTGAACCGGCAGGCCGGATTGCATGGTGTAGGTGGCGACAAAACTATCCTCGCCGGTGGCGGTGATCTGCTCCGGAATTTCGAGGAAGCGCTTGATATAGGCTTCGGTCTGCATCTCCGGCTTTTCCTGCCGGCGGCGGATCGGCTCGGCGATGAAGCCTTTGCCGAACACCGTGGCGAAATCGCCGAAGTAGTACTGCACGATGTCGGTGAGGTGGGCGCCCATGTCGAGGCCGATGGCGCCCTTGTCCTTGAAGTGGCGCCAGGGGGTGATGATGATGCGGTCCGAGCCGCCGATCATCGTCTGCACCATCAGGTGGATAGGGCCGAGCAGGCCGGAATCGATCACCGCCTTGGCGAGGCGGTTAGTCGGGTCGCGGCGGTAGTTTTCGGCGGTCGCGAGCACGGCGCCCGACGCCTTGGCCGCATCGATCAGGACGCGGCAGGAGCGGACGGTGAGGGCCAGCGGCTTTTCGCACAGCACGTGCTTGCCGGCCTTCAGCGCCGGCAACACGACGCCGAGGTGGCTGAAGGCTTCGGTGACGACATCGAACGCCTCGATCTCGGGATCGGCGATGGCGTCCTCGATGCGGAGGTGGATCTTCGGGCGGTAGCCGAGCAGCGCCTCGGCTTCACCGGCGACGCGCTCTGCATTGTCGGCGCGCACGTCGCAAACGGCGACGAGCTTCACGTTGCTCATGCCGGAGCGGAGGAGGCGGGCGAAGCCCTGCACATGGCGGCTTCCCATGCCGCCGCAGCCGACGAGGCAGATCGATCGGGTCGTCACGTTGGTTGTCCTATTCCTTGATCGCGCCGCCGAGGCCATTGATGAAATAGCGCTGGCAGAAGATGAAGAACACGATGATGGGCAAAGTCGAGAGCAGCACGGCCATCATCGCGATATTTGGCGGCGTTTGCGAGAACGACTGACCGAGGCCGGCAAGGGCGAGCGGCAGCACGCGCATGTCGCGCTCGGTCGTCGCGATGAGCGGCCAGGCATACATGTTCCATGCGGTCAGCACCGTCACCGCCGTGTAGGCGGCGATCGGCGGGCCGGAGAGCGGCAGCACGATCCGCACGAAGATCTGGCCCCAGTGGGCGCCGTCGATCTTGGCGGCGTCGAGGATCTCGTTGGGCATCGAGACGTAGAACTGCCGGAAGATGAATACGCCGAAGCTGGTCTGGGCGATGATGGGGATGCAGAGCCCCATGAAGGTGTCGATCCAGTTCAGGTTGCGGATCAGGATGAAGGTCGGGATCAGCGCGACCTGCCCGGGCACGAACATGGTGAGGACAAAGAGGGTGAGCAGCGGCCCCCGGCCGAAGAAGTGCATCTTGGCGAGGGCGAAGCCGGTCATCACCACGAGGGTCAACTGCGCGATGGTGATGATCGCGGTGAAGATCACGGAATTGACGATGGCGCTGGGGTCGAGGAAGCCCAGCGCGGCCTCGATGTTCTCGAAGTGCCATTCGATCGGCCACCAGGTGGGTGGATAGGCGACCACCTCGCGGCTCGATTTGAACGAGTTGATGATCATCCAGTAGAACGGCGCGGCCATCAGCAGGCCGAAGAAGGCGACCGCCGAAACATGCAGGCGGCGGCGCCAGGGGTGTCCGACGGCGCTCATACCGGGTCTCCGTTGGTGGGGCGCCGGCGCGGCGGGTTGAAGATCAGCGCCAGGATGGTGACGATGACGAACAGCACGGTCGAGAGGGCCGAGGCGTAGCCGAGCCGCAATTGGGCGAAGGCGAGATCGTAGATGTAGACCGCGAGGATGTCGGTCGAGTTGAGCGGTCCGCCCCTGGTCATCACGAAGGCGATGTCGAAGCTGTCGAAGATGATGCCGCGCAAGGTCAGCACGAGGACCAGCAGCGTCACGGGCATGACGTTGGGCCAAATGACGTGGCGGAGCTTGGCCCACGGGCCGGCGCCATCAATCTCCGCGGCCTCGAGCAGTTGCGGGTTAATCTGCTGCAGGGCGGCGAGGTATAGAATGACTCCGAGCGGCAGGCGGAGCCAGACGATCACCAGCGACAGGGCCGGCATGGCCCAGGTGGTGTCCTGCAGCCAGTTGGGGCCCGAAATGCCGAAGACGCTGAGCAATTGGGCGATGGGGCCGACGCGGGGATCGTAGATAAAGCGCCACAGGACGGCCGAGGCGACCAGCGAAATGACGATCGGCAGCAGGTACATCGTGCGGAACACGGTGTAGCCGGGGAAAGTGGTGTTGATCAGCACTGCGATCAGGAAGGACAGGACGACCGTCGGAACGACACCGAGGAAGACCAAGTAGACGGTCTTCCAGACGGAGTTCAGGGCGCGGGCGTCCTTCAGGATATCGGTATAGTTCTGCAGGCCGACGAAGCGCGGCTCGCCGATGAGGTTCCAGTCGAAAACGCTGAGACCCAGGCCCCACAGGATGGGGACGATCATGAACAGGGTGAACAGGACCACGTTGGGCCCGACGAATAGTGCGGCCCAGAACGGAGAGTCGGTGCGGCCGTTGTTCTTGCGGCGCGGTGCAATTCGCGGGGTCGCGGCCACGCGAGCCTCGGCGGTGTCGGTCTTGCTCAAGAGGTTGAACCCCGTTGAAGAAAGGAGTGCCGGCTGCGGGAGAGACGCAGCCGGCTCAAGGTCGGCCCGCCGCTTCGGGGGAAGCGGGTGCCTTCCTTATTGGATCAGCCGCCGGACGCGAGGACGCGGGTCATGGCTTCGTTGATCACCGTCTCGGCGGCCTTCAGCGCATCGGCCACCGGCATATTGTTGAGCACGACAGCTTCTTCGGCCTTGGTCAGCTCGGTATCGACCACCGCCTGAACGTCGGCAGGGATCGAGGTCGGGTTCATGGCGCCGTACTGGATGGATTCCGCGAAGACACGGTTGTCGTACGGAGGGCCGGGCAGGTCGGTCCAGATCGGGCTGTTGTACAACGCCTCGACCGGCGGAACCGTGCCGTAGCTGGCGGTGAGGATCTTCATGCCGCCATCTTCGGAGTAGAACCAGTTGAGGTAGTCGAACGCCAGTTCCTGGTTGTTGGCCATGCCCGTGGTCGTGATCGACTGGGCGATGGAGCCCATGCCGGTCTTGCGCACGCCGTTGATCGTCGGCACGAGCGCCGCGTCCCAATCGTCGGTGGTGACCGAGCGGATGAGCGGGGTGAGGGCGCGCACCGACTGCAGCATCGACACGGTGCCGGCGCCGAAGGCCTGGAAGCCGCCGCCCAGCTGGGTCTGCTGCGGGGTGGAGGCGATGACGCCCGCCTTCACCTGGTCCCAGTACATGGTGAAGACCTTGATCGCCGCTTCGGACTGCAGCTTGTACATGTTGTTTTCGTCGAGCAGCGTGTCGCCGAAGGCTTCGATGCCCGGAACGTAAGTGGCATGCCACGGCACCGAGGCCGCGAGGCCGTAGCGCGTGGTGGTGTTGCCGTTCTTCTGGGTCAGCTGGGTCGCGACTTCGATCTGCTTCTCGAAGGTCCAGTCATCGGTCGGGTAGGGGATGCCAGCGTCGTCGAAGTGCTTCTTGTTGTAGTACAGCACGACCGTGTCGGCGCCGATCGGCAGGCCGAAGATGCCGTCCTTGTTGGGGCCGGAGGTGACCAGGTACTGGTCGAGGAACGGCTTGGCCAGCGAGGTCATGCCGATAGGGCCGCCTGAGGTCAGGAACGGCCGCATGTCGGCGGTGACTTCGGCATTGGCCAACTGCGTCGCGAGGATGTCCGCCAGATAGGTGATGTCGGGCAGCTTGTTGGCGAGGCGGCGCGACAGCAGGGTCTGGCGAATGCCCTGGTAGTCGCCGGGGAGAAGCGAGTAATCGATCTTCACACCGGGGCGGGCTGCCTCGTAGGCGGCGAAGACCGGCTTGATGCCCGTTTCGGCCCAATCGAGGACGGCGATGGACAGCGTTCCGCTGGTGGGCTGCGCGAAGGCGCGGCCTGCAGCGAGCGCGATTGGCGATGCGGCGAGACCGGCCAGCACGGCGCGGCGGCTCGGCATGTAGTGATTGGTCGTGGTCTTGGTCACGTGTTTCCCTCCCAAGGAATGCGCGACGAGGACTCCTGGCCTCGGGCGCGATGGGACAAAAGTTCAACTCGTGGCGGTGAGCCTGTTGTTCATTCAGTTGAACGACTGTCCATATACTGAACGGTGCCACCAACGCACCGCCCGGTCAAGCGGCTACGCGCTCGGACAAACGTCTAAGTGTCGCAGCGTTCTGGAACGCCGGCCCTTGTTCCATTCGACATCGGGTTCACGATTATGGAACGCGGCAGTTCGAGGTCGCGGTTGCTGGGCGGAGTTCGAAACTCCTCCGCGGCATTCCCCCTTTTACCCATTCAAACCGGTCGTGAATTGCGGCTATAGGGGTGCAGCGCTTTTGCTTGAGTACTGAGGAGGACTCCACCGACATGAAGATCACGGATCTGAGATGCGCGGTCATCGCCAACAGCCCCGTCGTCCAGATCAGGACCGATGAGGGCATCACCGGCTGGGGCCAGATCGAGACCCCCAAGCCCTACGTGAAGCCGCAGGTGCTTGATCTCAAGGACTGGATCGTCGGGCAGGACCCGCGCGACGTCGAGCGCGTGATGCGCCGCATCCGCGTGCGCGGTGGTTTCAAGCCGTTCGGGGCGGCCGTGTCGGCCATCGAGCATGCGCTGTGGGATATTGCCGGCAAGGCGCTGAACACGCCGACCTACCGCCTGCTCGGCGGCAAGGTGCGCGACAAGGTGCGGACCTACCGCACGCTGTACCAGGCGGAAGTGCCCGGTGGCGCGCCGCACACGCCCGACGGCTACAGGAAGTGGGCCGAGTACGGCAAATCGCTGAAGGGCGAGTTCACCCTGTTCAAGCTGCCGAGCGCCTATCATAGCTCGATGGTGCGCGACTTCCCCGACTACTACTACGGCGAAGTGCAGACCGATGCGCCGTTCCCGTACCCGCACAAGGGCACGATGACCAAGGAAGGCTTCGACCACCTCGTTGCCTGCATCACTGCCGCCAAGGAAGCGCTCGGCCCCGGCTACAACACCGCGGTGGACGCCGGTCCGGGCTTCATGCCGATCGATGCGCTGCGCCTCGCCAAGGCGGTGGAGCACCTGCACCTGATGTGGCTCGAGGACATGATCACCGGCGACTACGTGCCGTACGTGAACCATGATCTTTATGCAGACATCACCCGCCACACCACGACGCCGATCCACACCGGCGAGCAGATCTACCTGCGACAGAACTACAAGCACCTGATCGAAAGCCACGCCGTGAACGTCGTCGGTCCCGATCCGGCCGACGTCGGCGGCCTCGCCGAAATCAAGTGGGTGGCCGAGCATGCGGACCTGCACGGCATCGCCATGGCGCCGCACGGTACCGCGAACGGCATCATCGGGCTCGCGGCGCTGATCCAGGTCTGCGCGACCATGCCGGACAACCTGATCGCCTTTGAGTACCCGGCGCGCTTCGAGCCGTTCTGGTACGACATCACCGAAGGGTTTGATGGCATGCCGGTGAAGGGTGGTCTGATCGACGTGCCGGATCGGCCGGGCCTCGGCATCAACTTCATCGTCAAGGAAGCCAAGAAGTACCTCACCGAAGGCGATGCGAACTTCTTCGACTGATCGCTTCATGCATTGAATCAAGTTCGGGCTCCGTCGAAAGGCGGGGCCCGAACTGCTTGACGGGCCTTGCTGTTTTCCGTCAGGCTGATGCGAACGTGGCCGGGGAGAGGTCGCGGCGAGGAGGATTTTTCTGCCATGGCTTCGACCAACCACGCGGCGTCGGCGCGCGTGCTCGACATGCTGCGCACGCAGTTCACGTTTCAGATTTCGGTCGATACCGACAACCTGCCGCAGGCCTATGTGGTCGCCGATGCGGCGCTCGCGGGCGGCATCACGCTGGTCGAAATGGGCACGCCGCTGCTCAAGACCGAGGGCGTGAAGCACGTGGTGCCGGCGTTCCGCCAGCGCTACCCGGACGCGATCATCCTCGCGGACATGAAGAGCATGGACGGCGCGGGGTTCGAGGCGCGCAGCGTCTATGGCGGCGGCGGCAACATCATCGATTTCCTGGCGCTGGCCGGGGTGGCGAGCGCTAAGAACGTGGCCGCGGCGCGCGACGAGTTCCGCGACCGCGACCCCTCGATGGCGCGGCTGGCGTTTGCCGACATCCTCGTGCCGCAGCAGGGACCGGCCGACGTTGCCGTGGATACGGCGCAGCGGATGCGCGATGCGGGGATGGACGGGGTAGGGCTGCACCTGCAACTCGATGCGCGCCGGGCCGATCCGTCGCTGCATGCATCGAGCTATCTCAGCGATGTCGCGCGCGCCGTGTTCGAGGCGGTGGGCGAGAGTTGTTCGGTGCAGGTAGTGGGCGGGCTGACCATTGCGCAGGCCAAGGCGCTGGCGAAGGATGGACTGCGCGCATTCGTCATCAGCGGCAATTTCGGGCTGGCCGAGTCGCACGCGGGCTATGGCGCGCCGGCGGCGGAACAGACGCGGCTGGTGAAAGACTTCATCGCGCAGGTATCGGCGGCCTGAGCCGCCGATACCGGGGTTGGCGTGCGCTCAGCGGCCGAAATACTCGCGGTAGTCGGTGTCGTAGCCGAAGTAGCGCGGACCGACGAGCGCGATGCCGGCTGGTGTCAGCCATTGCGGGTTCGACGGCATGGCGAGCGCCTTGAGGCGCAGGCCGTAGCGCAGCGCGTCGGCGGTGACCGGCAGCCCGGATTCCGCGTCGAGCACGGTGATCAGGTCGGGCGTGGTGACGATGATGTCGCCGTCGCGCTCCGCCATCAGGAACTCGTTCTGGAAATCGAGCCGGAACTCGTGGCCCTTCCACTCCTCGACGCCTTCGAAGCGGGCCGTGCCGCGGGCGAAGCCGCCGACGGTGCGGCGCTCGATATCCCTGATGCGGCCGTGGAAGATCACATCGGCATCGAGCTTGTCGACGATGGCGTTGACCGGATCGACGTGACCGGCCTTGGCTTCGCGAAGGGTGCGGCCGAGTTCGGAGCAGAGGGTCAGCGTGCCGCGCACAATGGCCTTCTTCGCCACGGCACCCGACATCGAGTAGAAGGCGAGGAGCGCCGAGCCGCCCATCTCCACCGTCGCGGCGCGAGCCAGCCGCTCGGTCCAGGCGTTGCTGACGGTTTCGAGCACCAGCGAGTTGCCCTTGTCGTCGCACAGCACCATCGGGGTCGCCGAGACGCCGTGCATGGTGAAGGTCACCATCTGCAGCTCGGGATAGGCGCGTCCCATGCCGTCGCCATCGACGAGCGGCAGGCCGGCCATCGCAGCGACGACGAACGGCGTCGTCGAGTTGACGCCGCCAGCTTCGCCGCAGAGCACGGCGTCGATCTTGCGGCCCAGCAACTGCTCGAGCGCGCGGAAGGCGTTGATCAACTCTTCGCCCTGGGGGAGCTTTTCGGTCATCACGGTGGGGGCGCCCATCATGCAGACGGGGACCACCAGCGCGTCGTCGGGCAGCTCGTCGATATCGACGAGGTTCACCGGGCCGTACTGCTTGATGGCCTGCTGGGCCATCAGCTTGCCGACATAGGGGTCACCGCCGCCGCCGGTCCCGAGAATGGCGCCGCCGGTGGCGATGTCTTCCATGTCCTCGGCATGGATGGTGCGAAGAAACTTCATGGTGGGTTCCTTTCGCCTCAGGCCACGATCGGCTGGGGCTGGAGCGGGTTGAAGGTGAGTTCCGGGTAGCCGAAGGCCTTGGGGCCGACGATTTCCAGCGCCTTTGGGGTCTTCATCAGGTCGTGCACGGGGAGGCCAATGACCGCGATGCGCTGGCCATAACGGAGCACTTCGGTGGTGATCGGCTCGCCGGTATCGAGTTCGAGGTTGATGATCAGGTCGGGCACCATGATCACCGGCACGTCGTCGACCCAGAGCACGAGGTTCTCGTTCTGGATCGCGATGCGGGCCTCGGAGCCGGCCCAGTCGCCGACCCCACTCAGATGGGCGTGCCCGCGGGCGAAGCCGCCCACCAGCTCGCGCCGGACGTCGGTGACCTTGCCGGTGAAGAACAGCTTGCCACCGGTGGAGGCGACGACGCGCTCGACGACGTTCTGCCGTTTCTGCCGCGCCTCGAGCACCGTGTGGCCGATCCGAAGCGCCTGTGTGACGGTCCCCGGCACTGCCGTGCGGCGCACGAACTCCATCGCCATCGGCGCAATCGCGAGGCCGGCGGCCGCGCCCATGTTGACCGAGACGCCGCGCGCGAAGGTCTCGAGCCAGAACATGTCGATCACCTCCTTGAAGACGACGACATTGCCCTTTTCATCGGCGATGGCGGCCGGAGCCGCCTTGGCGCCGTAGATGAAGAAGGTGGTCATCTGCACTTCGGGGAAGGCCCGGCCCATGCCGTCGCCGTCGATCACCGGCAGGCCGGCATAGGCCGCGGCGATCACAGGTTCGAGGGCGTTGGAGCCGCCGATCTCGGCCGAGATGGTGGCCGAGATCTTCACGCCGGCGGTCTCTTCGACCGCGCGCATGGCGCGATAACACTCGCCGCCTTCCTCGATCTTTTCGACGCCGACGACCGGCGCGCCGATGCCGCCGACTTCGCCAACCCAGGCGTCGTCGGGCAGCGCGTCGAGCGGCAGGATGCGGATTTCGGCGCCCTTGCGGATGAGTTCGCGGGCTCGGAGCATGCCGACATAGGGGTTGCCACCGCCCCCGGTGCCCAGCAGCGCCGCCCCGATGGACAGGGGCAGCAAGTCCGCCTCCAGCAGCGGCCAGCTTCCGTCATCCGACATGAAGTTCACCCACGGCCTTGACCCGCACGCGGGTTGCGTTGCCGGGCA
>CAIMLX010000046.1 GCA_903842455.1 uncultured Hyphomicrobiales bacterium
CTGTCACGAGAGTCAAACGATGACAGGGTCCTGAACGGTGGGCGGCTCCGGGGAGCAACCTTTACGCGAAGGTCTAGGACCAGCCTCACGGCTCCGTGGGGCTGGTCGTCCTATGTCCAGCCCAATGAGCCCACCCAGTAGCATCCACCGGGTTAACGAAACTTGAGACACTCAAAGCGGCGGGCCGCTGCGATCCGCCGGATTCCAAAGAGTAGGAACGCATCAATGAAGAAGTCTACCAAGACGGCCTTGGTCGGTATGGTCGACGCCGTCGGCGGCACAAAGGTCAGTGTTGCAGTGAGCGGTGATGATTTCGATGTGGTGCAGATCGAGCACTTGCGCCCTGAGCTCGCTGTCGGCGGAAGGGCGTTTGAGCGCATCGGTTGGACCATCACGCTCCCCCCGGATCAGGCGCGCCAGCTTGCACGCAACATTACTAAGGCCGAAAGCATCAGTGAAGCAGCCAAGCCTAAACAGCGCTGGCTTAGGTGAGCGCGATTATTGACCCGGGTTGCCATCGAAGCATTCCGCGCAGTCTGCCATCGGGGCTGGCAGGAAGAGGTGCGGGAGCAGGACATGGCCGCGCGTAGGCGTACTGTCGCATTGAAGCGCAGCAGAAGGTCGCGACCATGAACTGGTTCCTAGTCATCGCCCTCGTCACCCCCACCGGCGAGGTGCAGACGACAACCGCCGGCGCGCTCTCCAGCGAGCGGGCTTGCCTGATCACCGCCGCCACCGTCGAGCTTGAGCCCTACGCACCGGAGGCGGTTAAGACCGTCAGCGAGTGCGTGTGCTGGAGAACTGGCGGTGCGTCGTCGAGCAGAACACCGCAGAGTAGACCAATCACGCGGTCGGCGGAAAGCTGGGCAATTCGTAAGTCCATTTCAGGAGCCTAACGAATGGGCAAGCGCAGGAACTACACCGGCCTCACCCCAGCAGAGGAGGCCTTCTGCGTCGCCTATGCACGCACCGGCAACGCTCGCATCGCCTATGAGGCGATGCACCCCACCTCGACGGCCAAGCCGGAGTCCAAGCGAGTCAACGGATATCAGACGCTGCAACGGACTCACATCGCACTACGGATTGAGCAGCTGCGTGCGGTTGTCGCCGAGAACGGCCGGACGACGGTCCTCTCTTTGCTCAAGGAACTCGACGAAGCCCGCGAGCTCGCGATGGAGATCGAGCAGCCTGCCGCCGCTGTGACAGCCAGCATGAGCAAGGCGCGCCTCGCCGGGTTCCTCAAGCCCGAGGACAAGCTGCACCTCGGTGGCGTCAGCGTGAACGTCATGCTCACGGCAGCCGACGTGTCAGTGTGCTGATGACCTTCCGCCTCACCCAGCGCCAAGAACTGCAGTTCCAGATGGTGGCGTCGGACGCGATCGCAGCATGCTCGGGGCGCTGGAGAAGCGCGATGCTGCGCTCGCCGCGAGCCTGCTGGTGCACCACATCGACCACATCGAGGCCGACCTCGACCTGCGGCCCGCCAGTGGCCTCGGATTGCGCGAGGCGGTGGCGAGCGAGTGAGGCCGCAATTGGTCGTGCTTGCCTGCCTAGCCAGGGGCTGCTCCACTCGCGCAAAACGGAGGAACGCATGCCCCTTTCCGATGCGGCGCGGCTGGCGCTGCTGAGCCCACGTTCCGGCCGGCTGCGCGCCGTGCTCGACACCGACACCTACAACGAGATCGATGATCAGTTTGCGCTGGTCCAGGCCGTGCTGTCGCCCGACCGGCTCGACCTGCAGGCGATCTATGCCGCGCCCTTCTTCAACACGCGCTCCGGCGGCCCGGGCGAGGGGATGGAACTTAGTTACGGCGAAATCCTGGCGCTGCTCGAGCGGCTGGGCGTCCCATCGGCCGGGTACGTGCATCGCGGGGTGACGGACTATGTCGGGCCGGCAAAGCAGGCACTTGCGGCCCCCGCGGTGGAAGACCTGATCGCACGGGCGCGGGCCGGGTCGCCGGACGATCCGCTATACGTCATCGCCATCGGGGCGATCAGCAACGTGGCCTCGGCGCTGCTGCAGGCGCCGGACATCATCGATCGAACCGTGGTGGTGTGGTTGGGCGGCCATGCGCTCGAATGGCCGCACCAGCGCGAATTCAACCTGAGGCAGGATGTCGGCGGAGTGCAGGTGCTGTTCGATTCAGGCGTGCCGCTGGTGCTGGTGCCGTGCATGGGGGTGGTGTCGCACCTCCACTCGACCGTCCCTGAGATCGAGCACTATGTCGAGCCGTATGGCGAGATCGGCAAGTTCCTCGCCATGCGGTTCAAGGAATACGAGACCGATCACGCCGGCTGGGCCAAGGAGATCTGGGACATGGCGCCGGTCGGTTGGCTGCTCGATGCGGACTGGGCGCCAAGCGTTCTGGCGCCGACGCCGATCCTGACTTCCGAGGTCACCTACAGCGTCGACCGCTCGCGGCATCCGATGCGCTACGTCACGCAGGTGAAGCGCAACCCGATCATGCGCGACTTCATCGGCAAGCTGAAGGCGCGAGCGGAGGGCTGAGCCTCCGCCCGCGGGTTGGCCTCAGCGCTTGTCGAGCCCTGGGTCGCTGTCGATGCCGGCGGCATCGAGTGCTGCCTGGACGAAGCTGCCGTCGATGATGTCGGTGACTGCGACCTGAGCGAAGTCCTTGAACTCCGGGTTGGCGTAGACGCAGTCGACCGCCTTGCCGAGTTCCGCGGGGTTGAAGCAGCCGTTGACGCACCAGCGGCCGGCGATGGTCTTGACGGTGCGCTCCTCAAGGAACCTGACGAAGCCCGAGAGCTCGCGATGGAGATGGAACAGCCCGGCGTCGCGCGGGCGGCCAGCATGGACAAGGCCAGGCTTGCCGGCTTGCTCGATTCCGGAGGCAAGACGAGGCGCGCCGTCGCCAACGTTTCGATTGCATTAGCGCCGAGGATCTGGCTCTCGGATAGCTGCAGGCTCAGCGCTAACACGCGGGGCCGCAGATTGCCCTAGGTGACCTAGTCGTCATCACCCCACACGGCCCTTGCTATGGCTTCGCCGACATCTAGATAGGCCGTGTCGTTGAGCCAGTGATAGCGGTCGAGGTCGCTGTCGTCGCGCTGGAAGGCCCAGTAGGCGGCAAGGAGGAGTGAAGCGGCCGTTCGTTCCTCGACCCCCTTATGCGACACCAAGGCGACGATTCCCCACTCCCATGACCACGGGATGGTCCCGTCGTTGTGATCTCCTAGCCAGAGCAGCCATTGCCGGCGACCCCTCGAAAGGTAGTAGGCCGCGAGGCGGTTATGATGGGGTGTCCATGCCCACTCGGCCTGGCAGAGGTAGATCGCATTGCGTGACCGCCGCTTGGGCAGGTCGGGCACCCCCAGCTCGCCGGGATAACCGACAATTGGCTTCACGCCGCTGGGCCACGTCGGCAGGGCCTTCACCTCGTACAATCGCTGTTGCGGCAGGAGGCTCGGGCTGAGGGGGACGACCGGATCCTTGATCATCGCCGCGACCTCATGCCTTGCCCGCGCGGTCGTCGGAGTGCCCGGACCCGAGCCCTCCAGCTGCGGGCGAATTGTTAGCATGGATGTCGGTATTGTTAGCAGTCACACCGGACGCGGTCTCGCGCTCGAGGCGCCGCTTGATGGCCGCCTCTCGCCAGGCGCGGCCTTGTTCGGGGCTCGGCCCGAACCCGCCGATGAACCGCTGGACGGGTCGCGGCGCGGAGGGCTGACCCTCGGTTGCTGTTACAGGGCGGTCGTTGGGGATCTCGTCGGTCGACATGGTGCATCTCCACTGGTTGGGTGCACCAAGATCAAGGAATTGCGCTCGACGGCCCGTTTGGTTGCCCTGTTCGGCCGCATCCCCTTGCGGGATCCACCTTGCCCGGGCGGGCAGGTTGGCGAGGGCGTAAGCCCTACTCTTGATGCTGAAAGCAACGTACGCCTTC
>CAIMLX010000047.1 GCA_903842455.1 uncultured Hyphomicrobiales bacterium
AGCCTACCGCCCTTGCGGGTGTGGGTGGGCGAGAAGGCAGCGCCGTCAGGGCCGTAGAGCAGGCCCTTCAACAGGGCTGGTGTCTCGGCACGGGTGTTGCTGGCGCGCAGTCGTGGGCTCTGCTGAAGGATTGATTGCACATTGTTCCACGTCTTCTGGTCAATCAGGCGCTCATGCTCGCCCGCGTAGCCCGCCCCCTTATGCACCGCCTCGGCGACGCTGGGGCGGGAGATCACCCCTGCGCAGGTCGTGCTCTGCCTGCTCGACCTGAAGCTTGCCCGACTCGCCTACGATCCGGCCCACGAAGACTCGGCGGTCGATGTCTGTGGCTACGCAGCCCTGCTGCGCCAACTGACCGAAACCTCGAACACGGAAGGACGCTGAACCATGGCACCCGGACGCAAACGGAAACCCGGCAAGCGCTACGCCTGTGGCAAGCGCACACGGCAGGAAACGGAGAGGGACGCAATGAGCGTGGCCATCGAGGCTCGCCGCCGCCATTTCGGCGTCACCGCGAAGCAGGCGAAGGACGAGAGGCTTGGCAGCGCGCTGGGGCGGTTGGCCTTCCGCGAGTTGATCAGCGAAACACAGTACCAGGCAGGCGTGGCGTTTGCCGAGTTGTACCGGCAGCACCACGCAGTGTGTGGCCTGCCTTCGCCCAGCCCACGGTCGATCGCAGGGCTGCTCGTCAACGAAGGCATCTTCGGGGCCAGCCTCAGCGAGCCGGTGCTGGAGGTCATCGAGAAGCTCAAGCGGCGTTTCAAGTCCGCCACCGACGCACTCGATGCTTGCGACCGTGAACATCGAATGTCGCAGGGCCGCCGCCCGACGTTTCTGGTCTACCGTATCATCTGCACTGATGAGGATGCCATGAACTGGCCGGAGGAGGATATTGGGAACCTGCGGGTGGCGCTGAATGCGCTGGTGCGGTTATTCCGGTTATAGGCCCATCTGACGGAACAGCAGGTTATCCAGAGTGGGGCCGGTCTCTGCCGGCCTCGCTTTTCCAGACTCGACAACAATTGTTGTTCTGTATATGTTCTCGGCGTCAATGCGGAGTACCGAGATGGCCAACGTAACATTTTTCGTCATGATCCCATTCAAGAAGATGCGGGGTGGAATTGTTGCTCAGGCGGGCGTGCAATGCTCCTCGGAACGTTCGGCAATGTCGCAGGCGCGTGATGCTGTCTCCAAGGGCGCTGTGGGTGCCATCGCCTTCAAACGATCAGGTGATCCGGGGCTCGGCGAATACGGCGAGGCTACATTGATCTGCCAGGAGGGGGACGTGCCTGACAGCGTGGAGGATATGCTGGCGGCCTGACATCACCGTATCAGACTTCTTGTTTGTTGAGGCGTCGGTGCAGGTCCTTGCTACACCGGAAGGTGGGTGCGCACTTTGCTGTGACCTCGACAGTCGCGCCGCTGCGAGGGTTTCGGCCCATGCGGGCATCGCGTGACCTGACCGAGAACGATCCGAACCCGCGGAGTTCGACGCGACCACCATTTTTCAGTGCAGCGGTGATTTCGTCGAGGACGACGTCCACGATGCGATCAGCGTCTTGCTGGTAGAGGTGAGGATTGTGGTCGGCGAGCAATCTCGCGAGTTGGGACTTGAGCAAGTCTTGACACTCCATGGCCTCGGTGGCGATGTGACGCTGCCAAAGCTGGATCTCATGGTCAAGATTGAAGGGAATGCCTCGGGCTGGGTGACCCAAGCCGCCCTGACATGGTCTGTTCGTTTCCGCCAGTCTTCACGCGACAGCAGACAGTTTGGTGAGGGGCTTGCTTTTCCCGCGGAGGCTGCTCGAATGACGAGGTAGCCGAATTGCGTCTGGCCGATCCCTGTGACAGGGAACCCGCCGGACCACAAACCAAAAGGGGGAGGCTCCATGAAGCTTAGGGCAATGATTCTCGGCGCGCTGGTCGCGGTACTGTTCGTTCCTGTGGCGCAGGCCGCGAGCGTGATTGCGAGGGTCGACAAGTCGTCCCAGACCATGACGGTCTATCATCACGGAGAGGTGATTGGTCAGTGGCCGGTATCGACGGCGAGAGCCGGGAAGGTGACGCCATCGGGAACATGGACCGCGAAGTCGATGAAGCGGTACCACCGGTCCAGCCGCTACAACAATGCGCCCATGCCATACTCGATCTTCTACAACGGGCATTTCGCGATCCATGGGACCAACCAGTTGAAGAGGCTTGGCCGCCCGGCATCTGCAGGCTGCATCAGGCTTCATCCCGACAATGCAGCGAAGCTGTTCAGCCTTGTTCAGTCGGAAGGCCTTGGCAACATGCAGGTGGTGATCGTTGAATAGCTTCGCGGCATTGACGTATCCGGACAAAGAGTAGCGCGAGTTGCTTCCGACGATTGGTATGCAGGCGGGTCTGAAAGCTAACTTACTAAGAAAAATGATATTTAGTTGAATAAGACTCTTGACACGTTCC
>CAIMLX010000048.1 GCA_903842455.1 uncultured Hyphomicrobiales bacterium
CAATGTCGCTGCTGGTCTTCACCCGCAACTCGGCGGAGACACTGCCGCGCCTGCTCGAGACCACCGGGTGGGCCGCCGAGAGAGTCGTGGTGGACATGCAGAGCTCCGACGGCACTGTCGAGCTTTGCCAGGCGGCCGGCTGTCGCGTCATCAGCATTGTGCCGACCTTCGCTGTCGATGCCATTCGCAACGACTATCTCGCGGAGTTGACCTCCGAGTGGACGCTGGTGCTCGATTCCGACGAGCACCTCAGCGCCGATGCGCCCGAAATGCTTGTGGAACTGGTCGAAAAGCACGGCGGTGCCTACGATGCCTTTGCCTTGCCGCGTTACAACAGCATTGCGGGGCAGGTCGTGCAGGGCGGTCTATTTTACCCGGACCAGCAGACTAGGCTGTTTCGAAAGGGATTGGTCCGCTGGCGTGATGGGCACCACCACCCCCCGGAGGTCGTTGGCGGACGTCTGATGGTGCTCAACTCGCCCTGCGTCCACATCCACCACCGGAACTACCCTGACCTTCAAAGCTTCGTCGAACGCCAACTGCGGTACGCGCTTACAGATAGCTACGACCCTGATCCTGCTTCCTTCGACTTCTCCGACTATGTCGGCCAGGCGTACGCCGCGTTCGCGCAGCGTCATGACGCGGGGCGCGACGGCGAACTCTCCACTGCGTTGGCCACGGTGCTGGCGTGGGACCGCATCATGCGCGGACTGATCCACTGGGAGCGCACCGGTCGCGTTGCCGAGCTCGGAGCTGCATTCTCCCTGCCGATTGCCGCGCAGCACTACGCTGCGGCAGCCCGCCGGCGCGGTCGCGCCGAGGGGCGATTGCGCCGACTTTACCTTGGACTCCCTGAGCCGCTGAAGGGCCTGATCCGCCGCACGCGATCGTCGCTCATGCGCCTGTTCGGCAAGGCGTAGCGCATGAGTGTGGCGATCCAGACCAATTGCTGGCAACGCGACTGGCGGCTGGTGCTGGGCGCCGACAGGCTGCGGCAACTGGTCGAGTGCAACGCCTACCCGTTCGCCGAGCGGACGGTACTGATCAACGAGCTGGCGAGCTATACGGGGGCGTTTCGACTGGCCGATGCGGCTATCGCGTCCGGGCTGCTGACATCCCGCGTGGTTGTCGAGCAGCACGCGGCGGCCGCCATTGCCGAAACGGGCCTCTCGAATGACGATCTGGCCGACGCCCGCGGCTACTCGATTGCCGAGCTTGTCGGGCTTCACACCACCCGATGCGAGTACCTGCTCTACTTCATGAGCGACTGCCTGCCGATGACGACTCACAACTGGATCCCATCCGCCTTGCGCCTGATGGACTCCGATCCCCGCATCAAGGTGGCGAACCTGCTCTGGGACGAAAACACCGACGAGGCGCGCGCGGAATCGCTTGAGGAAACTGAAGACTTTTTCATCGGTCCCGGCTTTTCCGACCAGTGCTTCCTTGTTCGCGTGGCGGACTTTCGAGGCCACATCTACAGCCACGAGCATCCCGCCTCGGCGCGGTATCCCCACTACGGGCAGGCTGGCTTCGAACGCCGGGTCGATTCATGGATGCGCCAGAATGGCTATCTCCGTGCCACCTACAAGCATGCCTCCTATCGCCACCTGAACCTGCCGCCGACCCTGGGCCAACGGATCAAGCGGCGCCTGCGGCACACAATGAGCCTAGGGCGGCGTTAACCCGCCCCCGGCCAGTCGCCCCGCCAGCGCGCCAATGGGTGTCAGCCCGAGGGTAGGGAGGTGCGCCTGTGTCGACGAAAGCCGCAAGACCTTGCCGGCGGCGTGACGCTGTAGTGCCCTGGCAGTTGAGCGGCTCACCTCGCCGACGACCAGGATACGGCTCAAGGCGCGCTCATGTTGCCCGAGCCAGCGATCGAGGCGCCTGTCCCGGTTGGCGGATACCAGCTCGACGCCTCGCCCGCCCAGGTTCTTGACAAGCTCGCTGCTGAATGCCCCATCGAGCCAGAGCTTGACCACGACCTCGCTGTCGGACAGCTCGATGAGGAGCGCCTCGACCGAGGCTGCCAGTTCACCGGTGCCCGTCGGCTGCGCCACCAGCAGTACAGAATGCCTCTGTGCAGCATGGTCGTGTGCAAGGAACGTCCGGTGCCCAGCTTGGAAGTGCTTCGTCTCGAGGACGGTCCGCCACTTGTCCACAAACCGGCTGCGGTTGACTTCCAGCAGCTGCCGCGACGACGCGCCATACGACCCCCCGCCAATGTGGAAGACGACCGAACCGGGAACGAACAGCACGCGCCGACCCCTGTCGCGCAGAGTGAAGGCGAGGTCGGTGTCCTCGTAGTAGGCGGGCGCGAACCTCTCGTCGAAGCCGCCGAGGGCGAGGAAGTCGGCGGTGCGTAGCATCAGCGAGGCGCCCGAGCAGTAGTCCACCTCGTGCCTGTACCGGGTGGTGACGTCGCAGAAATCGGTTCTGCTGCCGATCAGGGTGGCCGTGCCGTCGCTCCACACGATGCCGCCCGCCTCCTGCACCGTCCCATCGAGGTTGAGCAGGCGCGACCCGGCCATGGCACAGGAATCAACGTCCCTGAGTGTCGCCAGCAGTTCGTCTGCGGCCCCCCGGGTCACCACTGTGTCGTCGTTGAGGAGCCACAGGAATTGCCCTTTCGCAAGTTGGCTGCCGGCGTTCACGGTTCGCAGGTAGCCCTGGTTCTCGGGTCTGGCCACATAGCGAAGGCCGGGAATCCCTGCCAGTGCCGCCATTTCCGGCCGGCCCGACCCGTCGTCGAGTACGATGATCTCGAAGTCGACAGAGGGCGGATTGCTGGCAATCGACAGCAGGCACTCCGTCGTTTGCCGCAGGTTCCCGAAAGTGGTGATGAGGACGGTGAGGAGTGGCGTCGCGGCGCTTGGGAACGCTAGGCGAGCGAGTGCCGATTCTAGCTCGTCGGGGCCGATCGTCGTAAGGCCGGACACGGCGCCCCGACCCGCGAAGCGTCGCCTGCGCCATCGCTGATAGGAAGGCGACTGCCAGAGCCAGGGCTCGCCCGCCGCAAACAGCGCTGCCACCAGTGACCGCCGCACCAGCTGCGGCAGCCACTTTGCGGCGGTTGGCCCGAACCACCGCATAACTGTCCGGATCCCGCGAGACATCAGCCAATACACCAGGTGCGACCGTGCCTGCTATGGGCCACGCCCGGTGCGACGGCACAAGGGGGACTGTTCCATCACGAGTCAGTTGCTGATCGTCGCTGCGCCTGCTTTGAAATGCGGAGCAGACATGCGAGGCGTTGCAGTGCTCCTGATCTTATCAACGCAGTGGGCCGGCGGCGGCATCGAGACCCACTATGGGAGGCTGCCGATCGGCTTTCTACCCTTCGGCTCGGAACGTTTCCTCCACGCCCAGCGTCGGGTGGGCCCGGCATGGCCCTGCGTAGTCACGATACCTGAAGAGTTTCAGCTGTCAGCACGAGAGCGGCAGGAGTTTCAATCGGACGGCGTTCAGTTTCTCGCGCAGCCTGCCTCCCTTTCGGTGGGTGAGAGCCTCGCTGATGCGCTACGGCGTTGCGCTCCGAGGTGGCCCATCCAGGTCCCGCTCGGTGGCACCCTAGCCGCGTACCCCGACGGCATCGCGCTCACCCAAGGTGGCGTTGCCGTCGCAGCGGGGCCTGCCTCTTCCCTGTGGTTCGATCCTGCCGGGGTCCCGGGGGCGCGCTTTTCTTCCTCAGACGCCGGCGCAACAGCATTGGCTGTCTGCGGCCACTTCCATCTCGCTGACGGGGCGGCGTTCGCCGAGGCGCTCCGCACCGGCGATTTGTCCGAAGCCTTCAACGGCTATGACGAGCAACTGCCGATGCACACAGTCCTTGCCAAGAGTAGCGTGACTATCGACACGCTTGCCTACTATGGGGACGCGAAGTCGGAGCGTCTTTTTAGGAGGGCCTTCAATCTCCTATCCCGAAAGGGTGGACTTCTGGTCAAGAGCTCGGACGACGCTGCCAAGATGGCCGCCGAGGCAACTTGGTACGAGACTTTGCCAAGCCCGTTGTAGCCATCCGTTGCTTCGTACCACGGTCGCGACCTTACCGATGGCCGCTCAGGCTACTAGCTGGAGTTTCTCGATCTGCCCACCCTTGCTGAGCTTTCGGCCTTCGCGCGGCTTCCGGATAGCGATTGGGAGACCATCATGGACGCTGCACACGAACTGCTATGCGCGTTTCACGAAATTCGTCCGGCCCCGTCCAGCCCATACGCCTCGCTCGCGTTTGCCGGCGCTTTCCACCGGTCCATGGTCCAGTGCAAGACCCGATCGAGGGTCGAGCGGTACATAACTGAGGTGGGGGGCGATTTGCAGTCACGCTGAATGGCCGGCGCTTCCCGCCGCTCCTCACGGTCGCCGATCGCCTCATCGGCATGGTGCGGCCAACGCGGCCGGAAGACATCCGCTTCTGGCACGGGGACTATCACTACGGAAACCTGTTCTTCGATGCTAGAAAACGTCGAGTTCTCTGCGTCGATCCGCGCGGCAGGCTCGATGATGGCACCATCACTTCATTCGGGGATCGGCGCTACGACGTTGCCAAGCTGGCGGCAGGTTCATCGGTCGAACCGAGCAGGAGGCCAACGCCTGCCTGATCGCCGCCGCACCCGATCTGCTCGATGCCTTGCGCTTGGCCGAGAGCTTCATGGCCGGGTTCGAAGGCGACGAGCTGCAGGACGGCATCGACGAGCGGCTCGCGACGATCCGCGCCGCCATCGCCAAGGCGGAGGCACGCTGATGCGCCCCCGCCGCCTCATCCACAACGGCGACGCCAGCGAACTGGCGCTGTTCCTCTGCAGTGAGTTCGTCGTCGTCCTCATCATCCTCGCGATTGGAGTCTGGGCATGAGCCACACGGACCCGCAGGTAAACATGCGCCTTCCTGCCGACCTGCTGCAGCGCATTGCCGCCGACGCAACGGCGAACAAGCGCAGCACGACCGCTGAAGTCGTGGCGAGGCTTGAAGCGAGCGCAAAGACGCTCCGCGACGAGTTCGCGATGGCGGCGCTGACCGGCATGCTCAGCCACGGGCAGGGGCCCAACACGGCGTGGCACGACCACATGCCGAGTGCGGCGGAGTGGGCTTACGAGTTCGCCGACGCCATGCTCGACGCCCGGAAGGGTGGTGCGTGATGACCTACGCCATCTCCGCCGCCGTGCTGATCCTCTCCCTCGTCGCCCTCGTGATGGTGCTCATCGGGGCGCTGCCATGAGCCGCGACCTCGCCGGAGCCATCAAAGCCTCCCAGCGCCTCCGTGATGCCGCGGTGCGCGAAAGCGGCGCCCGGCTGTCGGCCGGCGACCGCGAGATGATCGACGGCTTCGGCCGCGAGGTGGATGCCCAGTTCCGCGAACTGGCAACGCACCTCGGCTTTCTCGTCGAGCGCGACGATCCCCATTCCGCCGACGGCGCCGAGACGGCCGCCACGGCACCCGCCAACTGAAACCGGAGCCTGCGATGGACGCGCTATCCGCAACTGGCAACGAACGCATCTCGATGGGCGGCAACAACCCGACGGCGATCGACTCGTTCAAGGCTCACGTCGACGACCTCCGTGAAGAAGCCGGCGCATGGCTCGACGGCAAAGCCGTGGAGAGCGCCGACGAGGCAGCCGGGCTGAATACCCTGCTCGACCTCGCTCGAAAGACAGCGAAGGACGCGGATACCGCTCGCGCCGACGAGAAGAAGCCGCACATCGATGCCGGCAAGGCGGTCGATGCGAAATGGAAGCCCGTCATCGAGGCCGCCGAGCGCATCGCCAACTGCTGCAAGGTCGCCCTGACGCCGTGGAATATCGCCGAGCAGAAGCGGAAGGAAGCCGCCGCGGCATTCGCTCGAGCAGAGGCTGAAGCGGAAGCCGAGGCCCGCCGCCAAGCCGCCGCCGAAGCCGAGACGGGCTCGATCGAGGCGCGCGAACAGGCGGACCAGATCGAGGCATCGGCCAAGGCCGCCGACCGGGTGGCGAAGAAGGCCGAAAAGGAAGCCGCTGGCACCAGCCGGCTGCGCACCTCCTACCGCCCGGAAGTCACCGACCTCAGCGCCGCCATCAAGCACTACTGGGCATCGGACAAGGAGGCGTTCTCCGACCTCCTTCTCGACCTCGCCAATCGGGACGTTCGCGCCGGCAAGCGCCAGATCCCCGGCATTACCATCCACACCGAACAGAAAGCCTTCTGATGAACGCGCTCACCAAGATCGACGATCACCGCGCCGTCGCCGCCACGATCTTCAATGCCGAGCAAGTCGACCTCATCAAGCGGACGATCGCTAGGGGCTCGACCGACGACGAGCTGAAGCTGTTCCTGCACCAGTGCCAGCGCACCGGGCTCGATCCGTTTGCCCGCCAGATTTACGCGATCAAGCGCTGGGATGGTGCGCAGCGCCGGGAAGTCATGGCGGTGCAGACCAGCATCGATGGCTTCCGGCTCATCGCTGAGCGCAGCGGCAAGTACGCCGGCCAGGTCGGACCGTTCTGGTGCGGCGAGGATGGCGAGTGGGTGGACGTTTGGCTCCACAGCAAGCCGCCCGTAGCGGCCAAGGTGGGCGTGCTGCGGGCCGACTTCAACGAGCCCTGCTTCGGCGTCGCACGGTTAGATGGCTACGCCGGGAAGACGAAGGACGGCGGCCTGACCCGCATGTGGGCCAACATGGGCGACGTGATGATCGCGAAGTGCGCCGAGGCTTTGGCGCTGCGCAAGGCGTTCCCGCAGGAACTGTCGGGGCTCTACACCGCCGACGAGATGGCACAGGCCAGCAACGATGCCGACCCTGCCCCAAAGCAGGTCGAGAAGCAGCCCTCCACTGAGGACAGCCAGGCGACCTACGACCGCCTCAGCAAGGCGAATGCCGCGCTCGTCGATCTGCCGTCCTTCGATGGCTTCTGGGCAGACAGCCGGAACTACGACGACGCTGTAGCGCTGCCTCGCGACCTGAAGCTGGCGCTGAAGGCGGAGAAGGACGCGAAGCAGACGTCCCTGTCTGGGCCTGATGGCGCGCAGGACGATGACGCGTTCCCAGGCGATCTGCCGTGACCCGCCGGATCTTCACGCTCGTCAACAACCGCCTCCGGGACCGCGCCATTGAGTGCATCCGGGAGGCGTTCGAGAAGCACCCGGGTTCGCGCGTCGAGGTGAAGGGGCCGAAGCGCTCCTCGGACGCCAATGCGGCCATGTGGTGCAAACTCGGTGACATCGCCGAGCAGCTCACCTGGCATGGGCGCAAGCTCGACACGGAGGCATGGAAGCTTGTGATGCTCGACGCACTACGCCGGCACTACAGCGACGAGCGCCAGCTGATGAACCTCGTCCCCAACATCGACGGCACCGGCTTCGTGAACATCGGCCAAACGCACTCGTCGGACCTGTCGGGTGAGGAGATGCATGATCTTCTGACGATCATCTCCGCCTTCGGCGATCAGCAAGGCGTCGAGTGGTCGGAGCCGAAGCCGAAGGGCGATACCCGGCCCGTACCCCCAGTCGAAGCCTATGAGGAGATCGCCTGATGCGCTCGCTTGTCAGCCGGATGCTGTTCGACTGGACCATGTGGCGCCTGAAGCGGAAGCTGCTCCGCCTGAGCCCCACCATCCGCGCCCTCGATGCGGAGGAGCGCGCCGCTCGCAAGGCCCACCGCCGCACCCGGCAGCTTGCCGCGGAGCGGGCCCGCATCGTGCACCAGCAACTCGCTCGCGAAGTCGGGAGAGCGTGATGCAGTGGTCACCACAGCAGGAAGCCGCGCTACGCGATGTCAGCGAATGGCTGAAGGACCCGAGCGGCCAACAGGTATTCCGCCTGTTCGGCTGGGCGGGAACCGGCAAGAGCACTCTCGCGGTTCACCTCGCCAAGGGCGTGAAGAAGGTCGTGTTCGCTGCCTTCACCGGCAAGGCGGCTCTCGTCATGCGGAAGCGCGGCTGCACCGACGCCAGCACCATCCACAGCCTGATCTACATGCTCATCGAGGAGAAGGGCGGCGAGCCGAAGTTCGCGCTCAATCCGGACAGCGCAATTGTCGATGCTGATCTTGTCGTGATCGACGAAGTGTCGATGGTCGGCGCCGAGCTGGCGAAGGACCTTCTCAGCTTCGGCGTGAAGGTGCTGGTCCTCGGCGACCCGTTCCAGCTTCCGCCGGTCAAGGACGCCGGCTTCTTCACCGACGTCGAGCCGGACGTGATGCTCAAGGAGATTCACCGGCAGGCGGCCGAGAACCCGATCATCCGGATGTCGATGGGTATTCGCAAGGGTCGCGGTCTCGACTTCGGCACCTACGGCGAGAGCAAGGTGATCCGCGCCGGATCGGTGGACCGCGGCGAGGTTTTGCAGGCCGACCAGATCCTGTGCGGAAAGAACCTGACCCGCATCACCTACAACGATCGGGTCCGGGAACTGCGGGACCTCCCGCGTCGGCGGCCGGTGCCCGGTGATCGGCTGGTGTGCCTCCGGAACAACCGGCAGAAGAACCTGCTCAACGGCCAGCTCTGGATCGCCAAGGAGGTGACCGCGAAGGGTCGCGGCGGCATCGAGATGCTGCTGCAACCGGAGGATGCCGGCGCCCGTGCGGGCGACGCCCTGGTGTTCACTCACGAGAAGTGGTTCGAGGGCCGCGAGGAAGAGTTCGATTGGCAGGAGCGGCGTCGGTACGACGAGTTCTACTTCGGCTACGCGCTGACGGTGCACAAGGCCCAGGGCAGCCAGTGGGACAACGTCTACCTGTTCGACGAGAGCAACGCCTTTCGGCAGGACCGTGACCGGCACCTCTACACCGCCGTCACCCGCGCTGCCGAGCGCATCACCGTGGTGGCGTAGATGCCGATGTCCGAAGCCGAATGGGAAGCATTCGAGCGCAAGCCTGCGCCGCGCCCTTTCCATCACCGAGGCCCCGCCGCGATGTCCGTGCGCCGCGCCCTGTTTCGCGAGCAGGAAGGCCTGTGCGCTATCTGCGGCAAACCTATGGATGAGGCTAGGCGTACGGTGGACCACGTCGTGCCCAAGGCCATGAACGGCCGGGATTGCGTTGGGAACCTCGTCATCGCGCACTACGACTGCAACATAGAAAAGGCAGATCGAGCGCCGACCGGCTGCGAGTTGATCTGGCTTCTGGCCGTCAACAATCGGCTGAACCTGGAGCCCTCCCGATGGTAGGCCTCCGCCAGCGCCGCCCCCGCATCCTCGCGCCCAAGCACCTGGCAATGGGTCCGCACCCTGCCCTCGCTGATCCCCGGCCACGGCCCGGTCGAGGCCGCGCACATCCGCTACGGCGACCGCGTCTACGGCAAAGACATCAGCGGATTCGGCGAAAAGCCCGACGACATGTGGGTCGTCCCGCTCTCTCACGATGTCCACATGGACCAACACCGAAACGGCGAACGTGGCTGGTGGGAAGAGCAAGGAATCGATCCTTTGCTCGTGGCGGCCCTGCTGTGGACCAGCGGCGGCAATGACGAGGCCGGCATCACCATCATCCGTAACGCATCGCTGATCGGCCTCAGGAGGGCTGCATGACCACCTCTTACCCGTTGGCATGGCCGACCGGCTGGCCACGCACCCGCTCGCAGGATCGACGCGACGGGCGAAAGCTCTGGTCGCACGGAAAGAAGCCGTGGACCTTCAATGCTGCGCGACTGGCGCTGTCCGACGAGTTGGACAAGCACGAAGCTTCATCCGTGATCCTGTCGACGAACTACGAGCTGCGGCTTGACGGGCAGCCGCGGGCAGGTGCGCCGACTCCGAAGGACGTAGGGATTGCGGTCTACTTTGTCAGGAAGGGGCGGCAGGTCGTGATGGCGCGGGATGCGTTCGATCGCGCCGAGGAAAACATCCGGTCGCTGACGCTGGCACTTGAGGCCATGCGCGCGATTGAGCGGCACGGCGGCGCCATGATGATGGATCGGGCCTTCGAGGGGTTCGCGGCACTGGGCGCGCCGGGACAGCGATCGTGGCGCGCGGTGCTGGGTATCGCCGAGGGCAAGCCCGTCACGAAGGCGGTGATCGAAAGCTTCTACCGGGACGCCGCTCGCCATGCGCACCCCGATGCCGGCGGCACCAACGACCAGATGGCCGAACTCAACGCAGCCCGGGATGCGGCGCTGAAGGAGATCGGCAATGGCTGAGCGCGCCACGATGCCGTTGGCCGTCAAGTTCTCGGTGGCGCTGTCCGACGGGAGCTTCGAAAGCCATGTCTCGG
>CAIMLX010000049.1 GCA_903842455.1 uncultured Hyphomicrobiales bacterium
AAACCCTCGGAATAAGGCTCGATGCGCAGCAACCCCGGCGGGTTGGCGAACATTGGCCGCGGGTTGGGCTGGGCAAACCCCTTGCCCTGGATCACCTCGAGGAACACCTCGGCATGGCCGCGCGCCATGTCGGCATCGGTCTGGCCCTCGGCGGGCACGTAGCCGAAGTGCTTGTAGCCATCGATCACCTGCTCGGGCGAGCCGCGCGAGATGCCCAACTGCAACCGGCCGCCGGAAATCAGGTCGGCCGACCCGGCATCTTCCGCCATGTAGAGCGGGTTCTCGTAGCGCATGTCGATGACGGCAGTGCCCAACTCGATGCGCTTCGTCCGCGCGCCAGCTGCAGCCAGCAGCGGAAACGGCGAACCGAGCTGGCGGGCGAAGTGGTGGACGCGGAAGTACGCGCCATCGGCGCCAAGTTCCTCGGCCGCCTCAGCGAGCTCGATCGATTGCAGCAGCGTGTCGGAAGCCGAGCGCGTCTGCGAGTGCGGGGATGGGGTCCAGTGTCCGAAGGACAGAAAGCCGATTTTCTTCATGATACCGGAGGAGTTAGTAGCGCGCCGGTGCGGATACTAGTCGCTGCATCGCGCGGCTGCCATCCTCGGTGCGCATGACTTGCGACCGACCGGTCGACACCCGCCGGGAGCGCAACCCTCCCCCTCCGAAGGAGCCATTGGCAGGCCCGTCCCGGCGTGCCATGCGATGGACGACGCTTCAGCGTCCTGTCCCCCCGAGCTCCCATGCGCCCCCTCGACCTGCTGCTTTATTCTGGCGTGTGCCTCGTCTGGGCACTCAATCTGGTCGTCAGCCGCGTACTGTTTGTCGATTTCGGCGTCCCGCCGATCTTCTATGCCGCCGCCCGCTTCCTTGTCGTGGCAATCGTGCTGTGCCGGTTGCTCAAGCCACTGCCCCGCCCGCTGGCCCCCATCCTTTTGATCGGCTTCCTGATGGGCACCATCCATTTCGGATTGATGTTCCTGGGGCTGGCCAACGCGCCTTCGTCGAGCGTGTCGATTGTGCTGCAGATGGCTATTCCATCGACGGCCGTCCTCTCGGTGCTGCTGCTGGGCGAGAGGATCGGCGTGGTGCGCGGAACGGGTATCGCACTGGCGCTTGGCGGTGTCGTGCTCGTGATGTGGGATGGCGACGGCATCGGATTGAGCATCGGACTGCTCTATGCCTTCGTCTCCGCTATTGCAGTTGCGCTGGCTTCCGTGCTGCTCAAACGGCCGACGGGCATCAAGCCGCTGACCATGCAGGGATGGACGGCAGTGGTATCGGTCCCGCCCCTGATCACCTACGCGCTGCTGGCCGAGGGCAACCCGATCGAAACCAGTCTCGCCGTCGGCTGGCCGTTCTTTGCCGGTCTCGCCTTCTCCGTCGTGCTGGTGACGCTCGTGGCGACGACGCTCTACCTGGGGCTGCTGCAGCGCTACCCTGCGAGCATTATTGCCCCGCTCGGGCTGATGATGCCGTTGATGGCAGTCGCGATGGGCGTGCTGCTGTTGGGCGAGAGGTTCGACATCCAGATGGCCGCGGGGGGCGCGATCGCCCTCCTCGGCCTTGTGCTGGTGCTGCGAAAGCAGCCTCCGCGCGATGCTGAGCAACCCCTGGAAATGACCTAGAGGCAGGGCTCACTCAGCCGCAATCGCCTCGCGGCTGTTGAGCGCCAGCAGCTCGCGGGCGCGCTTGAGGCTTTCCGGCTGCTCGCGGCGGTAGCGATCGCCGATTTCCATCATCAGCACGGTGCCGGGCAGGAACGTGAGGTCGGAGAAGATCCGGTCCCACGCGATATCGCCCCAGCCGAGCGGCATGTGCAAGTCGCCGATCCCGAGCGCCGTGTTCTCCTGCACGTGGTAGCCCCGGTAGAAACCCTGCGGCCGGCCGAACGAGTCGTGCACATGCAGGTGCCCCGCCACCGGCGCCATCGCCGCGATCTCGGCGTGGAAATCGAGCCCCTTGAACGTCGCTTCGATATAGGCGTGCGAGAAGTCGATCAGTGCCACCACGTTGGAATGGTTCACCGCCTTCACCGTCGCCGCCACTTCCGACGGGGTCTGGCGATACTGGCCGGGCTCGGTGGTGAAGATGTTCTCGAGCGCAATGCGCACCCCATGCGGGCGGGCGAAATCGGCGAGCTCTGTCAGGGCTTCGCGCTCGCGCTCATCGGCGCCGGCCCAGTCGGCGATGGCCTCGGCGCGCAGGCTGCCCGAGTGGTGGACCAGGATTTCGGAGCCGATCGAGTTGCACACCTCGACCAGCGCCTTGGCGGCATCGATCTGGTAGCGCTGGGTGATCGGGTCCATGAAGTTCGACGAAACGAGCCCGTGCACGGTGTAGCGGAAGCCGAACTGCTTGGTCAGCGCCAGCAGCGCTTCGTGGCGCTCGCGGATGATCCGGCCACCGGCGATCAGATCGAGCGCGGTGACACCGATCTCGATGGTATCGACGCCCATGTCGGCGTTGGCGCGCATGTCCGCCTCGAGCTGGGCGAACTCGCCGTTGTGGGTGCCGACGTTGAAGCCGGTGCCTATGAGGTTGCTCATTGGAATCTCTCCGAAACGAATGATGTCAGTGGGTGATGCGGCGGCCGTCTTCGGCCGAGAACAGGTGGAGTGCCGTGCCGTCGATGCTCAGATGCACCGGCATGCCGCTTGTGATCTCCGTCATGTCGGTATCGACCGCCACAAAGCGGCTGCCATTGGCTTCGGCGTGGATCAGGCGCGAAGCGCCGAGTTCCTCTACGTAGTCGACCACCGCCGGGATGGCGCCGTGCGCGTCGGCCCCGATGCGCCGCACCGATTCCGGCCGAACGCCGAGCACCACCTTGCGGCCCGGACTGCGCACCCCGTTGAGCAGCGGCACGGCCATCCGGCCGCCCTTTCCGTAGAGGAACTGCCCCTCTGCATCGAACTCGCCGTCGAACAGGTTCATCGCCGGCGAGCCGATGAAGTCGGCGACGAAGCGGCTGGCCGGATTGTTGTAGACCTCGGTCGGCCTGCCGACCTGCTCGACATTCCCCGCATTCATGATGATCAGCTTGTCGGCCAGCGTCATCGCCTCGATCTGGTCATGCGTCACGAACACCGAGGTGACGCCGAGGTCGCGGTGCAAACGGCGCACTTCGGCGCGCATGGCGACGCGCAGTTTGGCATCGAGGTTGGAGAACGGCTCGTCGAACAGGAAGACCTTGGGCTCGCGCACCATGGCGCGCGCCATCGCGACGCGCTGGCGCTGTCCGCCGGATAGCTCGCCCGGGCGGCGATCGAGGAAGGTTTCGAGGCCGACCGACTTGGCCACTGCCATGACACGGGCATCGCGCTCCGCCTTGGGCACCCTGGCGACTTTCAGCGAGTAGCCGATATTCTGGCGCACCGTCATGTGCGGGTAGAGCGCATAGTTCTGGAACACCATGGCGCAGCCGCGTTCCCGCGGCTCGAGGTCGTTCACCACCTTGCCGCCGATGGAGATCTCACCCGCGCTGATGCCTTCGAGCCCGGCGATCATCCGCAGCAGCGTGGACTTGCCGCAGCCCGAGGGGCCGAGGATGACGACGAACTCGCCGGCCTCGATCTCGACATCGACGCCATGCACGACCTGGCTCTTGCCGTAGCTCTTCTTCACGCCCTTGATGGAAATCTGGGACATCGAACGATCCAATCACTTGTCGCGGGAAATGAGGCCGCGCACGAACCAGCGCTGCATGAAGGCAACGACGAGCAACGGCGGCAGCATGATGATGAGGGCACCGGCCATGGTGACGTTCCAGTCGGGCGTGCCGTTCTGCGCCGGGATCAGCGCCTTGAGCTGCATCACCACGGTGCCGAAATTGGCCCGGTCCGTGGTGACCAGCAGCGGCCACAGGTACTGGTTCCAGCTTGACACGAACATGATGGTGGCGAGCGCCAGCATGTTGGTGCGGCTCAACGGGATCAGCACGTCGACGAAGAACTCGAGCGGCTTGGCCCCGTCCATCTTCGAGGCCTCGACCAGTTCATCCGGAATGGTCATGAAGAACTGGCGATAGAGGAACGTGCCGGTGGCCGTAGCAACCAGCGGCAGGATCAGGCCGGTATAGGAGTTGAGCAGGTTCCAGTTGAGGCTGACCTGCACGCCGCTCAGCGCGTTGACCGCCCAGCTGATGCCGGTGACGTCTAGGATCGCCTGAAACGGCAGCAACGCGTTGGCGGCGATGGCATAGGTCGGCACGATGCGCACTTCGAGCGGCAGCATCAGGGTGATGAAGATCGCCCAGAAGCTGATCATCCGGCCGCGGAAGTTGAAGAACACGATGGCGAACGCCGAGAGCGAGGCAAGGACGATCTTGCCCACCGTCACCCCGATGGCGACGATGAAGCTGTTGATCATCTTGGGGCCGAGATCCGCCCGCGCCCAGGCGACCTGCAGGTTCTCCCACAGGTGCGACGAGGGCCAGAGGTTTATCGGCACGCGGCTGACTTCCTGCAGCGACTGGCTGCCGGCGACCAGCGTGATCCAGAATGGGATCACGACCAGAAACGCGCCGATCGCCATGGCGAGGTAGGTAACGAAGTTGAAGAAGGGGGAGCGTTCGATCATCTCGGGCGCCTCAATGGTAGTGGACGCGACGTTCCACCCATTTGAACTGGATGAATGTCAGCCCGATGACGATGAACATGAGAACGATCGACTGGGCGGCGGCGCCCGAATAGTCGAGCGTCTTGAAGCCGTCGAAATAGATTTTGTAGACCATCACCTCGGTCTGCCCGTACGGCCCGCCCTCGGTCATGGTGTCGATCAGCCCGAAGCTGTCGGTAAAGCTCGAAATGATGTTCATGATGAGCAGGAAGAACGCCGTCGGCGCGATCAGCGGCAATTGCAGGTCGAAGATGCGGCGCAGCGGCCGCGCCCCGTCCATCGCGCCGGCTTCGTTGATCGAGCGCGGGATCATCTGCAGGGCAGCAAGGAAGAAGATGAAGTTGTAGCCGATGCCGAGCCAGGCATGGCAGACCATCACCATCAGCAGCGCCTGTCCGCCGTTGATCGCCGGGTTCCACAGCCCCGGCCAGATCTCGTTAAGCGAACCGACCAGCCCGGATTCCGGCGCGAAGATGAAGCGGAAGGCAACGCCGGCCGCCGGTGCGGCAATGGCGTAGGGCCAGACATAGACCGACTGGAAGAACTTCGTCCCCTTGAGCGAGCGATCGACGAACGACGCGAGGATCAGCGCCACGCTCATCGACAGCCCGGTGGTGACTAGCGCGTAGAGGCCGGAGCGCAGCACGGTCGCCCAGTAGGCATTGTCGCGGAAGATGTTCAGAAAGTTTTGCAGGCCCACCCAGGCGTTACCGCCGCCCCACGGCTGCTCGAGCGTGAAGGCCCAGTAGAGCGCCTGTGAAGTCGGCCAGTAGAAGAACACGAGGACCAGCAGCAGTTGCGGGGCCAGCAGCAGCCAGGGCAGCACGCTGTTACGGTAGTAGGCGGTTCGTTCCAACGCGTTTCCCCTTGGACGTCGAGAGTGGAAGGTGCGGACGGCTCAGCCGCCCGCACCGGATTCCGGCAGATCAGGGGAGGGTCTTGCCGGCGTAGGTCTGCTCGAAGCGGCGGAGCATCTCGTTACCCTTGGCGTCGAAAGCGGCGAGAGCCTCGGGGACCGGCGTGTTGTTGAACATCACGGTCTGCATGGTCTTGACCATTTCGGCGCGGATCGCGGGGAAGCCGCCGAGGCGGATACCACGAGTGTATTCACCCGCCGGCATGGTCAGCGAGGCGATGGCGATTTCGCGGCCCTTGTAGGGAGCGGCGTCATAGAAGCCGTCGGCCTTCATCGTCTCGAAGGCCGAGTTGACCACCGGGATGTAGCCGGTGACGGTCGACCACCAGGTCGCCTGAGCCGGGGTGGCGAGGAAGGCGTAGAACGCCGCGGCGCCCTTGTATTCCTCGGCCGACTTGCCCTTCAGGGTCCACAGCGACGCGCCGCCCACAAAGGTATTGTGGCGTTCGACACCGTCCATCATCGGCATCATCGACACGTCCCAGTTCATGCCCTCGATGGCCTGCTTGCCGAAAGTGCCGTGATCGGCAATCGACGAGGTGACGATCTGGCACTTGGCATTGACGAAGGCGTCGTTGGCAGTCTCGCCAACGTCCTTGGACTTGAGCACAAACAGGCCCTCGTCATACATCTTCTTGATCCAGGTGAGCTGGTCGACGAACTTGCCCTTCGACACCACCATCTCGGCATCGAGGCCTTCAAAACCATTGGCCTTGGTAGCGATCGGCTGGTTGTGCGAGGCAGAGAACTGCTCGAACCACTGCCACGAGGCAGCAGGATCGAACCCGACCGGGCACTCATAGCCAGCAGCCTTGAGCTTGCGAGCGGTATCC
>CAIMLX010000050.1 GCA_903842455.1 uncultured Hyphomicrobiales bacterium
GCGGTCGGCACGGCTGGCGTCATGGCCGAGGGCGCAGGCCAGCCAGGACTTGCCGAC
Source organism: uncultured Hyphomicrobiales bacterium (assembly GCA_903842455.1). Lineage (GTDB taxonomy): Bacteria > Pseudomonadota > Alphaproteobacteria > Rhizobiales > Devosiaceae > Devosia_A. The sequence goes on from CAIMLX010000050.1 coordinate 58, forward strand.
CCCGCATGGTCCGGTGATCAGCACTGAGCGGTGCCGGTCGATCCAGCCGGGGCCGCCGAGGCTCTGGAACAGCGCCCGGTCGAGGTCGTTTCCCCATCCCCGCCGGATCAGCAGCTCCAAACCTGACCTCGCCGTTAGTCATCTGCAATGGGGCCCACCACGATCCCTAGTGGCTTGCGTTCTCTCTTCGTTCTTGTTTGGTAGAGTCCCTGAAGCGAGTCCCCCATGGTCTACGTCGAAACCGTCACCGCCAGCAATTTCAGCTTCCTGTATGGCGCCTCGCATCCCGGCGAGCTGGTGCTGCAGGCCGCGGCAATGGGTTTGGGCGGCATCGGCTTATGTGACCGCAACTCGTTTGCAGGCGTGGTGCGCGGTCACCTGGCGGCGCGCGAAGTGTGGCAGGCAGATCCAACCTTCCGCTACCTGGTTGGTGTGCGGTTGGCGTTCATGGACGGCACGCACGACATCGTCGCCTACCCAACCGACCGCGCCGCCTATGGCCGGCTCTGCCAGCTCCTGACCACCGGCAACCGCCGGGCGCCAAAGGGCGACTGCCACCTCCGGTTCGATGACCTCGAGGCGTTCGCCGAGGGGCAACTCTTCATCTTCATGGCCACGATGGGCCAGCCTGCGGACGAGCAGAAACTTGCCCGGCTTGCGGCGATGGCACCGGGCCGGGTCTGGGTCGCGGCGCGCTGCGAGTTCAATGGACGCGACCGCGCCAACCTTGCGCGGGCGGCAGACCTTGCCAGGCGGCACAACGTGCGGCTCCTGGCGACGAACGACGTCTTGTTCCACCACCACGACCGCCGCGTGCTCCAGGACGTCCTGACATGCATCAGACAGCACTGCACTTTGGAAACCGCCGGCCGACGATTGCAGCAGAACGCCGAGCGCTACACAAAGCATGAAAGTCAGATGCGGCAGCTCTTCGAGGATCACCCGGAGGCCCTGGTCGAGACCCAGCAGTTCGCCAGCCTGATCCACTTCTCGCTCGACGAGCTGAAATACAACTACCCCGACGAGACCATCGGCAACGGCGAGACGGCCCAGGAGACCCTCAAGCGACTGTCGTGGGACGGCGCCGCCCGACGCTACCCGGAGGGCGTGCCGGACCGGGTGCAGCAAGGTCTGGTCCATGAACTCCAGCTTATCGAGCAGATGCGCTACGCCGCCTACTTCCTCACAGTGCATGACCTGGTGCGGTTTGCCCGCGAGGAGCGCGGCATCCTCTGCCAGGGGCGAGGTTCGGCAGCCAACTCTGTCGTCTGCTTCTGTCTCGGGGTGACAGAAGTAGATCCGATGCTGGTGGACCTGCTGTTCGAGCGCTTCGTCTCGACCGAGCGGGACGAGCCACCCGACATCGATGTGGACTTCGAGCACGAACGCCGGGAAGAGGTGATGCAATATCTCTACGCCAAGTATGGCCGGCACCGCTGCGCCCTCACCGCCACAGTCACGACCTACCGGGCCAAGGGCGCCATCCGCGAGGTGGCCAAGGTCTTCGGCCTGTCGGACGACGTGATCGCCCGGCTCAACGGCATGAACTGGGGCTGGAGCGACACCGGCGTCACCCCCGATCGGTTGCGGCAGAACGGCTTCGACCCGGACGACGCCACGCTGAACCAGATGATGACTGTAGTGAGCGTGCTGATGGGCTTCCCCCGCCACCTCGGTCAGCACGTTGGCGGCTTCGTCATCACCCGCGACCGGCTCGACACCATCGTGCCGATCATGAATGCCGCCATGGCCGAGCGCACCACCATCGAATGGGACAAGGACGACATCGACGCCCTCGGCATCCTCAAGGTCGATGTCCTGGCGCTGGGCATGCTGAGCTGCATCCGCCGTGCTTTCGAGCTGATGCATGTCCACTACGGCACCGACCTGACGCTGGCCACCGTGCCGTCCGAGGACCCGCGCACCTACGCCATGATCCAGCGGGCCGACACCATCGGAGTGTTCCAGATCGAGAGCCGGGCGCAGATGTCGATGCTGCCCCGGCTAAAGCCAGCCAAGTTCTACGACCTGATCATTGAGGTCGCTATCGTCCGGCCCGGCCCGATCCAGGGCGGCATGGTGCATCCCTACCTGAAACGCCGGCTGGGGTTGGAGCCGGTCAGCTATCCGTCGCCCGAGCTAGAGGCGGTGTTGAAGAAAACCTGCGGCGTCCCGCTGTTTCAGGAGCAGGCAATGAAGATCGCCATCGTCGGCGCCGGCTTCTCGCCCGGCGCTGCTGATCAGCTCCGCCGCTCCATGGCGACGTTCAAACGCACCGGTGGCGTCGGCAAGTTCAAGGCCGACTTCATCGACGGCATGCTGAAGAACGGCTACCAGCGCGACTTCGCCGAGGCCTGCTTCAAGCAGATCGAGGGGTTTGGTTCATATGGCTTCCCGGAGAGCCATGCGGCGTCGTTCGCGCTGCTGGTCTACGTCTCGTGCTGGCTCAAGTGCCACTATCCTGACGCCTTTGCCTGTGCCCTCCTCAACAGCCAGCCGATGGGCTTTTACGCCCCCAGTCAGATCGTGCGCGATGCCGAGGAACATGGCGTCGAAGTTCGCAACGTCGACATCAACCGCTCCGACCTGGTGTCGGTGCTCGAACCCGGCACCCCCGGCGACCACCGCATCTGGCGACAGCACGCCGACATGCGGGGCGACATCCGGTCCACCAACGCCATGAGGCTCGGGCTGGGCTTCGTCCACGGGCTCAAGGATGACGAGGCTAATCAGATCGTCGCCCGAAGGGACAGGGGTTACGACAGTGTCCGCGACCTTTGGCTGCGCACCGGCCTACCTCAGGCCACCCTGGAGAAGCTGGCC
>CAIMLX010000051.1 GCA_903842455.1 uncultured Hyphomicrobiales bacterium
CCCTGCGGCAGCGCCGGCCGCCGCACCGGTGCCAGCGCCGGTTGCCGCGCCCACGGCTACGCCCGCCGCCGCTCCTGCGGCAGCGCCGGCCGCCGCGCCAGTGGCAGCGCCCGCTGCCCCTCCGGTTGCAGCGCCTGCCGCCGCTCCGGCGACGGCACCCGTAGCCGCGACGCCGTCAGCACCGACGCCGGCACCGGCTCCCGCTCCCGCACCGGCACGAGCCCCGGCTCCAGCGCCGGCGCGTGCCGACGCGAGGCCAGCCACGCCGGTTCGTGACAGCCGCCCGCCGCAGACCGGCGCCGCGCCGCGTTCGGATGGGTATCGTTCCGGCCCCGCTGGCCGCGATGGTGGTCGCTCCAACTACAACCAGCAGTCCCGACCGCCGGCTCGTGGCGGCGTCCAGCCGGGCTTCCGTCCGAGCCAGGGGCTGAGCGCCACCGAAGCCGATGCCCGGGCTCGCGCCCTGCGCGAAGCCGCCGGCCGCCAGGTCGAGGATCAGGCCCGCGCCCGCGCCGAGGAAGCGCGTCGCGCCGAGGAGGATGCTCGTCGTCGCGCCCTGCGTGAAGAGGCCGAGCGCGCCGAGAAGGAACGCCAGCACGCCATCGACGCCGAAAAGGCGATCGCCGAGGTCGCGCAGGTTTCTGCACCCTCGCGTGAGGCTCGCGTCTCACCGGCTCGCCGTGCCGCCGAATCCGCGCCGCAGCGCCGTCCGGCTGCGCCCAATATCGGCGAAATGCCGCCCCAGCCGCCGTCGGAAGCCGACGGTCGCAAGATGCGTACTGCGCCGACGGCTCGTCCGCTGGTCAACGCCACCGAGCTCGAAAACGCTCGTCGTGGTGGTGCTGCCCGTACGCCGGCAACACCAGAGCGGCCGACCCGCCGCGCTGGCGAGGAAGCCTTCGCCCGCAGCCGCCTGACGCTCACCAGCGCCACGTCGGAAAGCGATCGCGACAAGGGGCCGTCTCTGGCGGCAATGCGTCGTCGTCGCGACAAGAAGATGGGCCGCAACCAGCAGGTCGCGCCCAAGCTCAGCCGTGAAGTGACGATTCCCGAGGCGATCACCGTCCAGGAACTCGGCAACCGCATGGCCGAACGCGCCGTCGACATCATCAAGATCCTGATGGCCCAGGGCCAGATGGTGAAGATCACCGACGTGATCGATGCCGATACCGCCGAACTGATCGCCACCGAGCTTGGCCACACGGTCAAGCGCGTGTCCGACGCCGACGTCGAAGAAGGTCTCTACGACCTCCCCGCCGACGACAAGGCCGAGGACCTGACCAACCGCGCACCGGTCGTGACCATCATGGGCCACGTCGACCACGGCAAGACCTCGCTGCTCGATGCGATCCGCGAAACCAACGTCGTGTCGGGCGAGGCCGGTGGCATTACCCAGCATATCGGTGCCTACCAGGTCGAAAAGAACGGCCAGAAGATCACCTTCCTCGACACCCCGGGCCACGAGGCGTTCACCGCCATGCGGGCCCGTGGCGCCCAGGCCACCGATATCGCGGTGCTGGTGGTTGCGGCCGATGACGGCGTGATGCCGCAGACAATCGAATCCATCAAGCACGCCAAGGCGGCCGGGGTTCCGATCATCGTGGCCATCAACAAGATGGACAAGCCTTCGGCCAACCCGACGCGCGTCCGCACCGAGCTGCTGCAGCACGAAGTGTTCGTCGAATCGATGGGCGGCGAAGTGCTGGACGTGGAAGTGTCGGCCATCACCAGGGCCGGCCTCGACCGGCTGCTCGAAACCATCCTGCTGCAGGCCGAAGTGCTGGAGCTCAAGGTGGCCCGCGACGGGCGCGCCGAGGGTCTGGTCATCGAAGCCAAGCTGGACAAGGGTCGTGGTGCCGTTGCGACGGTGCTCGTGCAGCGCGGCACGCTGGCCATCGGCGACATCGTCGTCGCAGGCACCGAGTTTGCCCGCGTCCGCGCGCTGATCAACGACAAGGGCGAGCAGGTCAAGGAAGCCGGTCCGTCCATTCCGGTGGAAGTGCTGGGCTTTACCGGCGTGCCGAGCGCGGGCGACCGCTTCTCGGTGGTCGAGAACGAAGCCCGGGCGCGTGAAGTCACCGAGTACCGTCAGCGCCTGATCCGCGAGAAGACGGCGGGCGGCGGCGCCACCAGCCTCGAGCAGATGATGAATCAGCTCAAGGCCTCGGGCATCGCCAAGTTCCCGCTCATCATCAAGGGCGACGTGCAGGGCTCGGTCGAAGCGATCAACGCTTCGCTCACCAAGCTCTCGACCGAAGAAGTGTCG
>CAIMLX010000052.1 GCA_903842455.1 uncultured Hyphomicrobiales bacterium
CACCGCATCGTCGACGGCAAGGAAGCCGTGACGTTCCTGGTGCGCGTGAAGGAATCGCTCGAAGCACCGGAGCGCCTGGTCCTCGATCTCTGATCGGGCCGGATCAATCAGGTTTCAGGGGCTCGCTACGGCGGGCCCCTTTTTCGTTCTGGCGTGGTGCACGGACCGCCCCCTCCACCGCCTTCGGCGGTCCCCCTCCCCCGCTCCGCAGGGGAGGACCCCGGAGACGCTGTGCCCTGAACAGGCACGACAAGCCGACACGCTGAGGGTGAGTGGGTCCTCCACCGCGCAGCGGGGGAGGGGGACCGCGCGCAGCGTGGTGGAGGGGGCGGTCAGAAGCGCTGATCAGCAGGCAACTCCCTGAACATTGTTTTTGCGGGTTCAGCCTAACCACGGCATCGCATAAGCTCCCCGCAAAACGGGAGAAGAACAATGGCCGACAAGGTGCTGGTGGTGACGGGCGGGAGCCGGGGGATCGGGGCGGCGGTGTGCCGGCTCGGGGCGGCGCGCGGCTATGGCGTCATCGTCAACTATGCCGGCAATGTCGCCGCGGCCGAGGCGGTGTGCCACGAGATCCATGCCCGCGGCGGCGAGGCGGTGGCGGTGCGCGGTGACGTCAGCAACGCCGACGATGTCGAGCATATCTTCGCGGCTGCCGACCGGATGGGGCAGCTCGCGGCTCTCGTCAACAATGCCGGGATGATCGCCGAGCCGCAGCGGGTCGAGGCGATGGAGGCGGCGCGGATCAACCGGATGTTCGCGGTGAACGTCACGGGCTCGATGCTCTGCGCGGGGGCCGCGATCCGGCGGATGTCGACCCGGCATGGCGGCAAGGGCGGCGCGATCGTCAACCTCACCTCGGCGGCGGCCAAGCTCGGCGGCGCCGGTGCCTATGCCGACTACGCGGCCTCGAAGGGCGCCATCGATACCTTCACCATCGGCCTCGCCACCGAAGTCGCGGGCGAAGGCATTCGCGTCAACGGCGTGCGGCCGGGCATCATCGATACCGAGTTCCACGCCATGGGCGGCGACCCCGACCGTGCCGCCAAGCTTGCACCGTCGATCCCGATGGGCCGCGCCGGCACTGCCGATGAGGTGGCGCAATCGGTGCTGTGGCTCTGCTCGGACGAGGCGGGCTATGTCACCGGCACCACCATCTCGGTGACGGGCGGCCGGGCGATCATGCCGTGACCCAAGGCTTTCGGCTCGGGGCACGTCTCAGGCTGGATCACTGGGAGAGTTGCACATGCGCTTGCTGATGGCTGCGACGATGACACTGGTGCTCTGGGGGCAGGCGGTGGCGGCGGATTGTCCGCTGCACGAGACGCTCTACCGGCAGCCCGGCAACGAGTGGGTGCTGAAGTTCTTCCCCGTCCCCCGCGACGGCGCCGCCAACCAGATCTCCGCCTTCGAGATCTACTCGCCTGGCGACCCGGCCACTGTGTTCGAGGGCGCCATCCACATCCCCAACGGCTTCGGCCAGCCGCTCGGCAGCATCACGCTCGGCTGCGAGGCGGAGGCAGAGTGCACGCCGTTCTGGGTGGGCCCGGTCTACGCGCTGCTCGATGGCGGCATCGCCGAGTTTCCCTGGGACCCCAACCTGCCGCGCGATGCGCAGGTGGCGCCCGAGCAGGTTTTGCTGCCGCAATTTGCGTCGAACGTGTGGTATTCGATGCTGCGCGAGAGTTACTTCGCCGACGCCGGCATTCTCGATACCTTCACCTTCCGTCGTTGCGCCGACGACGAATAGCCCACCGAAAGCCCACCATGACCACCGAATTGACGCTCCTGCTGTGGAGCACCGGCCTTTACGCCCTCTATATCGGGGTGCAGTCGACGCTCTATCGCATGCAGCACGGCGTCGAGTTCGCCGCCACCGAGCGCGATGACGAACCCAAGCCCAACGCGATGAACCAGCGGGCCGAGAAGGCCCTGCGCAACCTGCAGGAAACCTACCCGGTATTCCTGGCGCTCGCCGTCGTGGCGGCGCTCGGCCGCGGCGATGACCTGTCGGTCTGGGGCAGCGTCATCTACCTCGTGGCCCGGGTGGTTTACCTGCCGCTCTACGTGCTCGGCGTGAAGTACATCCGCAGCCTCGTGTGGACCATCTCGGCGGTTGGCCTGATCGTGATGGCCATCGGCGTCGCGTTCTAGCGGCGGAAACCTGCGCAAACCGCATGGCTCTGGCACGGCGAGGGGTTTCCTCGCTGTGCCTTGTGGTTTAACCGGTTAGCGGGGCCTATATCGGCAGCGCGGGCACCCCCACTCTCGCCCGCAGGATCGCGTCTCGGAGCAATCATGGCGGACATTTTCGACCTCACGGTAATCGGCAGCGGCCCGGGCGGCTACGTCGCGGCGATCCGCGCCGCCCAGCTCGGCATGAAGGTGGCGGTGGTCGAGAAGTGGCCGACCTTCGGCGGCACCTGCCTGAATATCGGCTGCATCCCGTCGAAGGCGCTGCTGCACGCCTCCGAGCTCTACGAGGAAGCCGGGCACCAGTTCCGTCAGTTCGGCATCGACGTATCGCCCCGCCTCAACCTGCCGCAGATGCTGCAGCACAAGGACGATACCGTCACCGCCAACGTGTCTGGCATCGAATTCCTGTTCAAGAAGAACAAGATCACCGCCTTTCGCGGCACCGGTTCGGTCGTCAATGCCGGCCGCGTGCTGGTGACGCCCGAGAGCGGCCCCGGCATCGCCATCGAAACGAAAAACATCATCATCGCTTCGGGCTCGGTACCGGCGAGCCTGCCGGGCATCACCGTCGACGAGGAGAAGGTGGTCACCTCGACCGGCGCGCTGAAATTCAAGGAAGTGCCGAAGCGGCTGCTGGTGATCGGCGGCGGCATCATCGGGCTCGAGCTCGGCTCGGTCTGGGGGCGGCTCGGCTCGAAGATCACCGTGGTCGAATTCCTCCCCGCCATCCTCCCCGGCCTCGACAGCGAGGCGGCGCGGCAGACGCAGCGCAACCTGCAGAAGCAGGGCATGGAGTTCCGCCTCTCCACCAAGGTCACCGGCATCGAGAAGCGCGCCGACGGCGTGCTCAACGTCCGGCTCGAGCCGGCGCAGGGCGGCGAACCGACCTTTGTTGAAGCCGACGCGGTGCTGGTGGCGGTGGGTCGCAAGCCGTTCACCGACGGGCTCGGGCTGGAGAATGCCGGCGTGGCGCTCGACGAGCGCGGCCGCATCCGCACCGACCACCAGTTCAAGACCAACGTGCCGGGCATCTACGCCATCGGCGACGTGATCGCCGGCGCCATGCTGGCCCACAAGGCGATGGACGAAGGCCACGCGGTGGCCGAGGTGATCGCCGGCCAGAAGCCGCACGTCAACTACGCCAACATCCCCTCGGTGATGTACACGAGCCCGGAAGTCGCCTGGATCGGCAAGTCGGAAGACGAGCTGAAGGCGGCCGGCATCGAGTACAAGGCGGGCAAGTTCCCGTTTACCGCCAACGGCCGCGCCAAGGCGATGCTCGCCACCTCGGGCTACGTGAAGATCCTCGCCGACGTCGCCACCGACCGGGTGCTTGGCGCGCAGATCATCTCGAAAAGCGCCGGCGAGATGATCCACGAGATCGCCGTGCTGATGGAGTTTTCGGGCTCGGCCGAAGATCTCGGCCGCACCACGCATGCCCACCCGACGCTCAGCGAAGCGGTGAAGGAAGCCGCGCTGATGTGCGGCGACGGCGCCATCCACATCTGAGGGATCAGGCCGTCTGCTCTTCCAGCACCTTCACCCGCGGCTTTTGTTTGCGGGTGAAGATGAACACCCCGCCCAGCACCAGGGCGGTGCCGATGGCGTGCCAGACCGTGAAGGCTTCGCCCAGCACCCCGACCGCCAGCACCACCGTCACGATCGGCGACACGTTGCCGATGATGGCGGTGCGCTCCGGGCCGATCAGCGCGATGCCGCCCGAGATGCAGTAAGCGGGCAGCACCGTCGCCACCGTGCCGATCGCAAGCATCAGCAGAAAGCCGTTGCCGGTGATGGCGAGATCGCCGATCGGGTGGGTCAAGAGGAAGTGCACGATGACGCATGGCCCGGCGGCGCTCATGGCGATCGAGGTGAACAGCCCCGATCCCAGCTTGTCGATCAGCGGCTTGGCCATGATCTGGTAGCCGGCATAGGCGAGGGCAGAGCCGAACACCAGGGCAGCGCCCAGCACCACGTGCTCGCCCTCGATGCTGAGGTCATGCCAGAAAATCAGCGCTATGCCGGCATAGGACACGACCAGCGCGCCGATCATCGCTGGAGTTACGCGGCGCCTGAAGAACACAGCACCGAACAGCACCACGAAGAACGGATAGGTGAGGAGGATCAGCCGGTCGAACTGCGCCGAGATGTACTCGAGCGCCGAAAAGTCCAACAGACTCGCGATGTAGTAGCCGAGCACGCCGACGCCGAGCGTCTGCAGCAGCACCGGAAGCGTCAGCGGCGAAGCGGTGCCGGCCGGCAGGTCGCGCAGCTTGCGGCGATAGCCAAGGATGCCGACGGTGAGGAAGATCGGCACCGCGACGATCATCCGCCAGGCCAGTGTCGTCACCACGTCGATGCCCTCGCCGAGCGCCAGCTTGATGATGATGCCCTTGGTGGCAAACAGCGCCGCGCCGAGCAGCGCGAGCACGATGCCGGCCCAGGCAAGGTTCTGGAGGCGGGGGGCAGGCGCGGTGTCGGTCGACATGGGGCAGGTCCGGTTGTGGGCCCTGCCATCAGATCACCGGATACGATCCCGCGCCTGATGGCGGGGCCGGTGAGCGTCGAAGGGTCAGATAGCCGTCGCGTCCCGGTCCCCGAAGGGCCAGAGGCAGGTTTTGCCAATAATTAGGATGCAAGCGGACATGGCTCGATAGCTAACCGGCGGCAGCAGCGAAGTAAAGCTGCTAGCGCAGCGCCTCGATCAGCGGGCCCAGATGCGCCAGGTAGGGCTGGGCGCTGCCGATGGCATTGCGGTAGAGCGGCTGCCGCACCTGCGCGTGTGAGGCAGTCCGCACCGGGCGTTCGGTCCGGTGGAAGTCGAGGCACCGCTCGTCCCAGGGGAGGTCGCAGAAGGCCAGCAGGTCGCGGGCGCCCGGCTCCAGTGCGCCGACAATATCCTCGTAGCGCACCTGCCGGACGAAGCCGGGCAGCACCTCGTCCCAGTGCCGCATCAGGCTGTCATGCATCTTGAAGTAGGCGCCGATCTCAGAGAGGTCGTAGGCGAAGGTCGGTCCGGGGTCGGAGAAGGACTGGCGATAGATCGACATGGCGTTGTCGAGCGGGTCGCGCACGCAGTGGATCACCTTGGCTTCGGGGAACATCAGCTTGAGCAGGCCGATGTACCAGAAATTGTCGAGGTACTTGTCGACGAGGCGGGACTTCCTGCCCATCAGCGGCCGGGCGTCGCGGATATAGGCCCGCGCCATCTCGCTGATCCATGAGGGCTGGGCGGCGCTGACGAGGTCGGGCACGGACGAGCGGAGGTGCTTCTTGCGCGCGGCGGCAATGATCTCGGTGGTCAGCGGCAGCTCGTCACCGCCATGCACCTGCGGGTGGCTGGCGAGGATCTGCTCGATCAGGGTAGATCCCGAGCGCGGCATGCCGACGATGAAGATCGGCTTGAACGTGGTGACGCCGGCGCCTGCCAGCCGGTCGAACAGCGGCTGCTGGAACGCCATGCGGACATGCCGCAGCCGCTTCTGGTAAGCGCCGAGCGCAAAGTCGACCCGCTTGCGACGCCCGGCATTCGCGGTGGCGTAGAAGCCGAACGAACGGTCGAACTCGCCGAGGTCGGCGAAGACCTTGCCGAGCGCGAAGTTGAGCAGCATGCCCGAATCACTGTCGGGGTCGATGCTTGCCGCCAGCTCGACCATCGTGGCGACCTCGGCCGGGTCGTGCTCCTTCTCGAGCTTCACGATGTTGGCGAGGGCGGTTATCGAGCGGGGGTTGTCGGCCAGCATCAGGCGGAAGACCGCTGCCGCACGCGCCGACCGGCCGAAGTGCAGCAGCAGGGTGGCGATGCCGAGCAATTCGTCGTTGCCGGTTGCGACCGCAAGCGCTGCGTCGACTGCCGCCAGCGCCTGGTCCGGCTGCTGGCGCACGAAAAGCTGCAGGGCGGAACCCAGCAAAGACTCGACGGTTGGCGGTGACATGTGGCGCACGACCGGTTTCTAAGTCGCGCCCGCTGAGTCCTGCCATTCAAATAGATGTGAAATCAAATAATGACGCGCAAAGGTCATCACGCCCGCGGGTGCGCGCTGCGATAGGCGTCGAGCAGGCGGTCGGTGTCCACGGCGGTGTAGATCTGGGTGGTCGACAGCGAGGCGTGGCCCAGCAGCTCCTGGATGGCGCGCAGGTCGCCGCCGCGGCCGAGGAGATGGGTGGCGAACGAATGGCGCAGCGCGTGCGGCGTCGCGGTGGGCGGCAGGCCGAGGGCGCCGCGCAACTGCTCGAGCCGGAGCTGGATGAGGCGGGGCGACAGCACGCCGCCCTTGGCACCCCGGAACAGCGGCTCGGTGGGGCCGGGGTGGTAGGGGCAAAGCGCCAGATAAGCATCGATCGACTGGCGCACCGGGGCGATCAGCGGCACCAGCCGGGTCTTGCCGCCCTTGCCGACAACGCGCAGCGACGCCGATTCGAGGTCGGCCCGGGTGATGCCGAGGGCCTCCGAGATTCGGAGGCCGGCGCCATAGAGCAGCGAGATCACCGCCATGTCGCGGGCCGCGATCCAGGGGGTGTCCTCGAGCTCGTCGGTGGTGGTGATGGTAGCGCGGGCTTCGAGCACGGTCAGCGCCTTGGGCAGCGAGCGCGGCTGCTTCGGCGTGCGGATGGTGGCCAGCGCCTCCGAGGTCAGGATGCCCTCGCGCTCGAGATAGCCGAAGAAGCTCTTGAGGGCGCTGAGTTCGCGGGCCAGCGAGCGCGAGCCGATATCGTCGTTCCGCCGCTGGGCCAGGAAGGCGCGGATATCGGCCGCCCGCAGGTCGCGCAGCGTCGCCATGCCGACGGCCCCGCCGGTATGGGCCGACAGGAATGTCAGGAACTGGCCGAGGTCGCCGAGATAGGCCGAAAGCGTCCGGTCGGCGAGGCGGCGGACGGCGCCGAGTTCGCGTTGCCAGTTGGCGACCTGCGACTGCAATTCGGCGGTGGTGAGGTGGGCGTAGGACATGCTGCGACGATAGTCCGGGCCGGTTACCGCCGGGTATCCGCAAAGTGGCTGTTGCCCGTCTGCACCGCGTGGCGCTCACCCACTACACAGGGGCGTGAGCGGACTGGATTAGGCCCGAATCAGCGACTAGCTCCCGGACATGGTTCGTTTCCGCGCCCTTTTGCTGTCCCTGCTTGCCGTGCTGGCGCTGATGAGCCCCAGCTTCGCGGTAGGGCTGCATATCGCGCAGGACGGGTGCGGCCCTACGCCTCTTCGGCGCTGCCCGGCGAGCCGGTGCACCTGCCATCGCCCTGCGAATTGATGGGCGGCAAGCGCGTGATGCCGGCCGGAGCCGAGCTGCAGGCCCGCCGAAGCGTCGAGCTGCCCCGCGCCACCGACGCACAGTGGCAATTCGGCCTCACCAGCGACCCGATCCGCAAGGGCAGGGTGCCGATGACGGAACTGGAACCGCCCCGCGCGGCTTGATGGCTTCCGGCATCACCCCTGGTTCCCTTCGCAGGCCACATGGCCTGTCAGACGAGATTTTGACATGACTGACTTCCGTATCGGCCGCCGCGTCCTCCTCGGCGGCGCCGCGAGCCTCGCCGCCCTGACACTCGCCGGTTGCGCCACTTCCGGGCCATCTACCGTCGCCAGCGAGACGCCGCGGGTTCCGCCCGATGTGCTGGGCATGTATGCCGCCCAGCCCTTCGAGCGCTTCCCGGTGGCGGCCGCCCGCATCGACCTCGTGCCGCCGCAGTACTGGCGGCAGGTGGTGGACGATCCGACGGGCGAGCGCCCGGGCACGCTGGTGGTCGATACCGCCAACCGCTACCTCTACCTGGTGCAGGAAAACGGCAGGGCGATGCGCTACGGCGTCGGCATCGGCCGCGACGGCTTCACCTGGTCGGGCCGTGGCGTCATCCAGTACAAGCGCGAATGGCCGACCTGGACGCCGCCGTCGGAGATGATCGACCGCCAGCCGGAGCTCGAGCCCTACCGCAACGGCATGGCCCCGGGGATCGACAACCCGCTCGGCGCCCGCGCCCTCTACATCTTCCAGAATGGCAAGGACACCATCTACCGGGTGCATGGCGCAACCGACGAGCGCACCATCGGCGTGGCGATTTCGTCCGGCTGCGTGCGCCTGCTGAACCAGGACATCATCGACCTCTACCAGCGCGTCCCGTCGGGCAGCCCGATCGTCGTCCTGCAGGCCTGACCCCCGCTTCGCGTGCCAGGTGGCAGATTGCCCTTGCAATCGCCATCTGACCCGTGAACAAAGCGGGTACTCATGCTGGATGATCCCGAACAGCTGACCAGCGAAGCCCTCACCGGCGTCGTAGCGGTCATGGTGAGCGTGTCGGTCGAGGGGCCGTACTCGTACCGGGTGCCCTATGGCATGACCGTGACGCGCGGCTCGATCGTCGCGGTGCCGCTGGTCGGCCGGCTGACGCTGGGCGTGGTGTGGGGGCTGCCCAAGGACAACTTCGCCCACAACCGGCTCAAGGACATCGCCCAGGTCTACGATACGCCGCCGCTCTCCGAAGAACTGCTGAAGACCATCGAGTGGGTCAGCCGCTACACGCTTGCGCCGCCGGGGCTGGTGCTGCGCTCGGTGCTGCGCTCTACCGAGGCGCTGGAGCCCGAGCGGACCATCACCGCCTATCGCCGCACCGGCGCCGACCCCGGCAAGCTCACCGCGGCTCGCGCCAAGGTCCTCGACGTGCTGATGGATGGGGAGGCGTGGGCCAAGTCCGCCATCGCCGCCGCAGCCGGGGTGTCGACCTCGGTGGTCGACGGGCTGGAGCGGACGGGGGCGGTCGAGCGAATCGAGACATTGCCGCCGCCGGTGGCGCTGCCGCCCGACCCGGATGCGGCGGCGCCGACCTTCTCCGATGACCAGACCCGGGCACTGGCAGAAGTTCGTGGCCTTGACGCGCACAAGTTCGGCGTGGCGCTGCTCGATGGCGTCACGGGAGCAGGAAAGACCGAGGTGTTCTTCGAGGCCGTCGCTGACACGATTCGCGCCGGCCGGCAGGCCCTCGTTCTCCTCCCCGAGATCGCGCTCACCTCAGGCTTCGTCTCCCGCTTCACCCGGCGCTTCGGCACCAGGCCGGGCGAGTGGCACTCCGACATGTCGCCACCGCTGCGGTCGCGCACCTGGCGCGCGGTGCTGAACGGCGATGTCCGCGTGGTGCTGGGCGCCCGCTCGGCGCTGTTCCTGCCGTTCCGCGAACTGGGGCTGATCGTGCTCGACGAAGAGCATGACGGGGCGTTCAAGCAGTCGGACGGGGTGAACTACCACGCGCGGGACATGGCCGTGGTGCGGGCGAAATTCGCCGAGGCGCGGGTGATCCTGTCGTCCGCAACCCCCAGCGTCGAAAGCCGCAACAACGCCAATACCGGCCGCTACAAGCACGTCCTGCTGACCTCGCGCTTCGCCCAGGCGGCAATGCCGGAGATTGCGCCCATCGACATGCGCGAGGAGGCGCCCGAGAAGGGCCAATGGATCGCGCCGAAGCTGGCGCGCGAGATCTTCGCCACCCTCGACCGAGGCGAGCAGGCGCTGCTGTTCCTCAACCGCCGGGGCTATGCGCCGCTGACGCTGTGCAAGAGCTGCGGCCACCAGTACCAGTGCCCGGATTGCTCGGCCTGGCTGGTCGAGCACCGCTTCCGCGGCGTGCTGATGTGCCATCACTGCGGCCACGAGGTCCGCACCCCGACGGTCTGCACCGCCTGCGGCACCGCGGACTCGCTGGTGCCGATCGGGCCGGGCATCGAGCGCGTCGCCGAGGAAGCCGCCGCCCGCTTCCCCGATGCGCGAACGGTGATCCTTTCGTCGGATATGGGCAGCAACCTGCAGCTCAAGGAGAAATTCGAGCAGATCGAGAAGGGCGAGTACGACCTCGTCATCGGCACCCAACTGGTCGCCAAGGGGCACCATTTCGAGAAGCTGACGCTGGTCGGTGTGCTCGATGCCGACCTCGGGCTCGACAAGGGCGACCCCCGCGCCGCCGAGCGCACCTTCCAGATCCTCACCCAGGTCACCGGGCGCGCCGGCCGCGCCGAACGGGCCGGCAAGGCGTTTCTCCAGACCTATCACCCCAGCCACGCCGTCATCCAGGCGATGGTGAAGGGCGATCGCGAGGCGTTCTATGCGCACGAACTGCTGGCCCGCGAAGCGGGCGGTTTGCCGCCCTTCGGCCGGCTGGCGGCGCTGATCGTCTCGGCCAGCGAGCGCGACCCCGCCTTCGCCTTCGCCAAGGCGCTGCTCGCCGCTGCGCCGACGGCAGATGGGCTGAAGCTGTTCGGGCCGGCCGACGCGCCGATCTCGATGATCCGCGGCCGCCACCGGGTGCGGCTGCTGGCCCAATCCGGCAAGGATTTCGACCTATCGGGCTATGTCCGCTTCTGGCTGCAGCAGGGGACAAAGACGAGCGGTAACCTGCGCGTACAGGTCGACATCGACCCGCAGAGCTTCCTCTAGTCCTCGCCCTGCGACAAAACTGTCGGCCCGAGTCCTTGCGCCTGCCTTGCGATGGCAAAATTCGCGTGTTAGAGGGGGCGCGAAATCCGGGGGCCGTATGCCTTTTCCGGCGAATAATCATTAGCCAAGCAGCCTCCGGCGACCACTCCACTGGCCGGATCCGAGGTTGCGCCAGACGAGGTGACGGGGACTTGGCAGCGCAGGACTCAGTGCTAACCCAGATCGCGCGGCCTTACGCGTCGGCGCTCTTCGATATTGCGAATTCCAGCAATTCCATCCCTCAGGTCGAGGCCGGCCTCAGCGCCATTGCCTCCCTTGCCACCACCAGCCAGGACTTTTCGCGTTTCCTGCGCTCGCCGGTGATCAATGCCGACCAGAAGGCGACGGCGATCCAGGCGATCCTGAGCAAGGGCAATGCCGATACGACCGTGACCAACTTCGTCAACGTCGTGGCGCGTAACGGCCGCCTCTTCGCTCTGCCCGCCATCATCACGGCTTTCCGCGAGCGCGCCGCCGAGGCGCGCGGGGAAGTCACCGCCGATGTGACCTCCGCCGTGGCACTGACGGCCGCCCAGGTCTCGGCCCTTGCCGATACGCTCAAGGCGAAGATCGGCAAGTCGGTCACTCTCAACCAGCATGTCGATCCCAGCCTGATCGGTGGCCTCGTGGTCAAGGTCGGTAGCCAGATGATCGACAGCTCGCTCAAAACCAAGCTCACGGCGATGAAGATCGCGATGAAAGAGGTCGGATAATGGACATCAAAGCCGCTGAAATCTCTGCGATCCTCAAGGAGCAGATTCAGAATTTCGGCCAGGAAGCGGAAGTTTCCGAAGTCGGCCAGGTTCTGTCGGTTGGCGACGGTATTGCCCGCGTCTATGGCCTCGACAACGTGCAGGCCGGTGAGCTCGTCGAGTTCCCGGGCGCGATCAAGGGCATGGCGCTGAACCTCGAAACCGACAATGTCGGCGTCGTGATCTTCGGCAACGACCGCGGCATCAAGGAAGGCGACACGGTCAAGCGGACCGGTTCGATCGTTGACACCCCGGTCGGCAAGGGCCTTCTTGGCCGCGTCGTCGACGCGCTGGGCAACCCGATCGATGGCAAGGGCCCGATCGAGTACACCGAGCGTCGCCGCGTCGACGTGAAGGCGCCGGGCATCCTGCCGCGCAAGTCGGTGCACGAGCCGATGTCTACCGGCATCAAGGCAATCGATGCGCTGATCCCGATCGGCCGTGGCCAGCGCGAGCTCATCATCGGCGACCGCCAGACCGGCAAGACCGCCGTCATCCTCGACACCTTCCTCAACCAGAAGCCGGCGCACACTGCCAACGCTTCTGAAGGCGAGAAGCTCTACTGCATCTACGTCGCCGTCGGCCAGAAGCGCTCGACCGTGGCGCAGTTCGTCAAGGTGCTGGAAGATGCCGGCGCCATGGAATACTCGATCGTCGTTGCGGCGACCGCGTCGGACCCGGCGCCGATGCAGTTCCTCGCGCCGATGACCGGCGCCGCCATCGGCGAGTTCTTCCGCGACAACGGCTTGCACGCCGTGATCGCCTATGACGATCTCACCAAGCAGGCCGTCGCCTACCGCCAGATGTCGCTGCTGCTGCGCCGTCCGCCGGGCCGCGAAGCGTACCCGGGCGACGTGTTCTACCTGCACTCGCGCCTGCTCGAGCGTGCCGCCAAGCTGAACGAAGACCATGGTCTAGGTTCCCTGACCGCGCTGCCGGTGATCGAGACCCAGGCGAACGACGTGTCCGCCTACATTCCGACCAACGTGATTTCGATCACCGACGGCCAGATCTTCCTCGAGACCAACCTGTTCTTCCAGGGCATCCGCCCGGCGGTGAACGTCGGTATCTCGGTGTCCCGCGTGGGTGGTAACGCCCAGATCAAGGCGATGAAGCAGGTTGCCGGCTCGCTCAAGGGCGAACTCTCGCAGTACCGCGAGATGGCCGCCTTCGCGCAGTTCGGTTCCGACCTCGATGCCGCGACGCAGCGCCTGCTGAACCGTGGCGCTCGCCTCACCGAACTGCTGAAGCAGCCGCAGTTTGCGCCGCTGAAGCCGGAAGAGGAAGTCGCGGTGATCTTCGCCGGCGGCCAGGGCTACCTTGACGACCTGCCGGTCTCCAAGGTCGGCGATTTCGAAAAGGCGCTGCTGAGCGCCCTGCGTGGCCGCCATCAGGACGTCCTGACGGCGATCGCCACCGAGAAGGCGCTGTCGGATGACCTCCGCGGCAAGCTCAAGGCCGCAATCGACGGGTTCAAGAAGACCTACGTCGCCTGAGACGAACACACTTCGCACGGCGCCGATGAGGGTGCCGTGCGGTCCATCCAGACGTGAAGCCGGCTTGCCGGTTTCAGCCTAGGGAGCCAGAGCGGCCCGATGCCCTCGCTAAAGGACCTGAAAAACCGGATCGCCTCGGTCAAATCGACCCAGAAGATCACCAAGGCCATGCAGATGGTGGCCGCCGCCAAGCTGCGCCGTGCGCAGGAAGCGGCGGAAGCTGCGCGCCCCTATGCCGAGCGCATGGGCAAGGTGCTGGCTGCACTTGGCACCGCTTATGCCGGACGCGAGGACGCGCCCGTGCTGCTCGGCGGCAACGGCCAGGACAAGGTGCATCTGCTGGTCGTCGCGACCGGCGAGCGCGGCCTTGCCGGCGGCTTCAACTCGTCGATCGCCCGCCTCGCCCGCGATGCGGCGATCAAGCTGCTCGGCGAAGGCAAGACGGTGAAGATTCTGACCGTCGGTCGCAAGGGCAACGATATCCTGAAGCGCAGCTTCCCCGACAAGATCGTCGATGCGATCTCGTTCCGTGAAGTGCGCACGCTGGGCTACGTGCAGGCCGCGCAGGTGGGCGAGAAGGTTCTCGCCATGTATGCGGCCGGCGAGTTCGACGTGGCGACGCTGTTTTATGCGCGCTTCCGCTCGGTGATCAGCCAGATCCCGACCGCGCACCAGCTGATCCCGGCGAAGTTCGAGACCGCTGAAGCGGAGCCCGAAGTCACGTCCAGCGGCGCGATCTACGAGTACGAGCCCGACGAGGAAGCGATCCTCGCCGACCTGCTGCCGCGCAATATCTCGGTGCAGATCTTCCGGGCGCTGCTCGAGAACAACGCGTCGTTCTTCGGCGCGCAGATGAGTGCGATGGACAACGCCACACGCAATGCCGGCGACATGATCAAGCGGCTGACGCTGGTCTACAACCGGCAGCGCCAGGCGCAGATCACCAAGGAACTCATCGAAATCATCTCGGGCGCGGAAGCGCTCTGACGCCAACACTGGCGCGGAAACACGCGCCGACCAGAAAGTATGCGGGCCCGAGCGCCCGGGAAGGAACGAGGTAAGTCCATGGCTACTCAAGTTACGACGGGCAGAGTTTCCCAGGTCATCGGCGCCGTGGTGGACGTCACCTTCGACGGTCACCTGCCGGCCATCCTGAACGCGCTCGAGACCACCAACAATGGCAGCCGCCTGGTGCTCGAAGTCGCCCAGCACCTGGGTGAAAACGCCGTCCGTACCATCGCCATGGACACCACCGAAGGCCTCGTTCGCGGCGCCCCGGTGAACGATACCGGCGAGCCGATCTCGGTGCCGGTGGGCGACGAGACGCTGGGCCGCATCATGAACGTCATCGGCGAGCCGATCGACGAAGCCGGCCCGGTCAAGACCGCCATCCGTCGCGCCATCCACCAGGATGCGCCGTCGTTCACCGAGCAGGCGTCGGAAGCACAGATCCTCGTGACCGGCATCAAGGTGGTGGATCTCATCGCCCTCTACGCGCGTGGCGGCAAGATCGGCCTGTTCGGCGGCGCCGGCGTGGGCAAGACCGTGCTGATCCAGGAACTGATCAACAACGTCGCCAAGGCGCACGGTGGCTACTCGGTGTTCGCCGGCGTCGGCGAGCGTACCCGCGAAGGCAACGATCTCTACCACGAGATGATCGAATCCGGCGTGAACAAGGACCCCAAGGAGAACAACGGCTCGACCGAAGGCTCCAAGTGCGCCTTGGTGTTCGGCCAGATGAACGAGCCGCCGGGCGCCCGCGCCCGCGTCGCGCTGTCCGGCCTCACCGTCGCCGAGCACTTCCGCGACCAGGGCCAGGACGTGCTGTTCTTCGTCGACAACATCTTCCGCTTCACCCAGGCGGGTGCCGAAATGTCGGCTCTGCTCGGCCGTATTCCGTCGGCCGTGGGTTACCAGCCGACGCTGTCGACCGACATGGGCGCGCTGCAGGAACGCATCACCACCACCAACAAGGGTTCGATCACCTCGGTGCAGGCCATTTACGTGCCCGCCGACGATCTGACCGACCCGGCGCCGGCCACTTCGTTCGCCCACCTAGACTCGACGACGACGCTGAACCGCGCCATCTCCGAGAAGGGCATCTACCCGGCCGTCGATCCGCTCGACTCGACCTCGCGCATGCTGTCGGCCAACATCGTCGGCGAAGAGCACTACAACACGGCCCGCGAAGTGCAGCAGATCCTCCAGCGCTACAAGGCGCTGCAGGACATCATCGCCATCCTGGGCATGGACGAGCTGTCCGAAGAGGACAAGCTCACCGTGGCGCGCGCCCGCAAGGTCGAGCGCTTCATGAGCCAGCCGTTCCACGTCGCCGAGGCCTTCACCGGCGCGCCGGGTGTGTTCGTGCAGCTCGAAGACACCATCAAGGGCTTCCGTGGCCTCGTCGATGGCAAGTACGATCACCTGCCGGAAGCAGCGTTCTACATGGTCGGCACCATCGAAGACGCCGTCAAGAAGGCGCAGAAGCTCGCCGCCGCCGCCTAAAGGCAGCACCTAGACAATCGGGCTCGCGCGAGCGCGGGCCCAATGCTTACGAGGCAGGACCATGGCCGAAGGCGTCAAACTCGAAATCGTCTCGCCCGAGCGGCTGCTGCTGTCGGAGACCGTCAAGTCGGTCACCGTACCGGGCGTCGAAGGCTACTTCACGGTGCTGGGTGACCATGCGCCGTTCATGACGACGCTCCGTCCGGGTTTTGTCACGGTCACGGACACGGCCAACGTCGCCCACGTCTACTACGTGCGCGGCGGGTTCGCCGACGTGTCTCCCGAGGGCCTGACCCTGCTGGCCGAAGAGGCCCAGGACATTGCGCAGTTCGATCGCAGCAAGATCGACGCGCTGATCGCGGCCGGTCTTACCGCGCTGCAGGCGACAAACGTCGCCGACGAGCAGATGCGGCTGCAGCAGGAGATCGACACCTGGCGCAACCTGCTGCTCGAGGCTTCGAGCACCGCGTCGCCGGCGCACTGACGCCAGCCAGTCAGTTCCTTCAGTTCCAACGGGCGTCCTTCGGGGCGCCCGTTTGCTTTGCGCGCCTAAATGCGCATCCGGAAGCAATTCATCAAGCTTTAAGCTTGTCGCGCTATTTCTGAACCTGGGAATGCAGTTCAGAATTCAGTCGATCGACCGATGGCGTGGGCCGTCATCGGGGTCAGGTAGCGCTGCGTCCAGTTGAAGCCATCCGAAACGCGAAGCGTCACAGGACAGTCGGTCACCGTTGGTGGCCGCCGGGCAGTGTTATTACCCGTATTCTTTCTGAGAGCGTCCAGAAGTGAAAGTCAGAAGCCGCATATTTATGATCGTCGTCATCATGGGTGTGATGATTGGGGCCGTAGGCAGCATCGCCGCCTACTTTGCAATGAGCTTCGCCGAAAGGGTGCAGCACCTCGAGAATGCTTCGGCACGCGCCTTTGCCGGCGAGCACCTGAACCGGCTGGTCACAGCCGTGGTGATGGATGCGCGCGGCATCTATGCCTCCGATAGTGTCGAACAGGCCAATCCGTTCAGTGACGGCATCCTGGCATCGCTCGACAAGATCGATGCGCATGTGGCGGCCTGGCAAGCGCTGATCCCGGCATCGCAGGCGGCTGATTTCGAGACTCTCAAGGCGCGTACTGCGGAATTCCGCAGCTTCCGCGCGGAGACGGCGCGGCTCGGCACCATCGATCCGTTGCAGGCCAACGAACAAGGCAACAACGAAGCCAACCGTGCCAATCGAAAGGCCTTCCAGGCCGAGATCGATGCCGTTGTGAAGCAGGACCAGGAAGAGTTCGCCGCCGCCAGGGCCGACCTCCACGGCTTCCAGTCCCTGCTGGTCCCGGTGGTCGCGGGAACGACAGTCCTCGGCCTGCTGCTCGGCGTGATTGCGGCTGCGATTGTTGCTACCCGCTACATTACGCGGCCCCTCGCCCACGTCACCGGCGTCATGGGGCGCCTCGCCGAAGGCGATCTGGCGATCGACATACCGTATGTCGGCGAGAGCAACGAGATCGGCCAGATGGCCGCTGCGGTGCAGGTGTTCAAGGAAAACGGCATCCGCGTTGCCGAAATGAACGAGGACGAGCGCACCCGGCATGCGAAGGCGGCCGAGCGGGCGCGCCTGATGCAGGAGTTCCAGGATGGCTTCGACGGTGCCGTGGAGGCGACGCTGCAGGGCGACCTGTCGAAGCGGCTGGCCACCGGCCAGGCTGACCCGGATATCGCCCGCATTTCGGCCAACTTCAACCGCCTGATGGAGACGGTGAGCGGCGGCCTGAGCGAGGCCGGCGAGGTGCTGGCGTCGCTTGCCGAGGCCGACCTGACGCGCCGCATGCACGGCAGCTACCAGGGGGAGTTCGCGCGGCTCAAGGACAATACCAACACCGTCGCCGAAAAGCTGACCGACGTGGTCACGCGCCTGCGCGGCACGTCGCAGAGCCTCCGCACCGCTACCGGCGAAATCCTGTCGGGCGCCAACGACCTCAGTGAACGGACCACCAAGCAGGCGGCAACGATCGAAGAGACGTCCGCGGCGATGGAGCAACTGTCGCAGACGGTGATCCAGAACGCCGAGCGCGCCGGCAGCGCGTCGGACAACGCCCAGGCGGTAACGGTGGCGGCCGAGGATGGCGGCGCCGTGATGATCCGCGCCAACGACGCGATGGAGCGGATTACCGAGAGTTCGGGCAAGATCTCCAACATCATCGGCATGATCGACGACATCGCCTTCCAGACCAACCTGCTGGCTCTCAACGCTTCCGTGGAAGCCGCCCGGGCAGGCGAGGCCGGCAAGGGTTTTGCCGTGGTGGCGGTGGAAGTGCGTCGCCTGGCGCAGTCGGCGGCCGAAGCATCGCGGGACGTGAAGGTGTTGATCGAGCAGTCCGCTACCGAGGTAACTGCCGGCTCGAGGCTGGTGGCCGAAGCGGCGACGAAGCTGCAGTTGATGCTGGAGGCGGTGCGCCGCAACCGCTCGCTGCTCGATGACATCGCCCAGCAGAGCCGGGAACAGGCGTCCTCGATCGAGGAAGTGAACACCGCCGTGCGCCAGATGGACGAGATGACCCAGCACAACGCCGCGCTGGTCGAACAGACCAATGCCGCCATCGAGCAGACCGAGACGCAGGCCGTCGAGCTCGACAGCATCGTCGCGGTGTTCACGGTCGGCGGCGAGACACCGGTGGTTCGCGAGATCGCCAGCGCGAAAAAGCCGCGGCCGGTGCAGGCCGCCAAGGCGGCGGCGCAGCGCTATCTCAGCCGCGGCAACACAGCGATCAAGGCCGACGACTGGGCCGAGTTCTAGGCAACGAAAGTGCCGGGCCGGGCCCGGGCTAACCAAGGAGGAACACGAACATGACGTCCAGGCTTCTCACTTCCCTCGTGCTGGCAGCGGCGCTTTTCGGTATTGCGCCGGCCGCGGCGCAGGACAACGAATACGCCGCGCCGCTGACCGAACTCGCCAACGGGAAACTGCGCGAGATCGCCCAGAACCCGGCGCTGGTCGCTGCCATCGAAGCGCAGAACGCGCTGACAGCCGGCCATGACGCTGCCACCATCGATACGCTCGACAAGCAGTGGCGGGCAGAGGTCGACGCGGCTGACAAGCCATTGATCAACGCCACCTTGGGCTCCGAGGCTTCTGCAATGCTCAAGGCCGCCCAGGACGAGAGCGCCGGCCTGTTCACCGAGATTTTCGCGACCGATGCGGTCGGGCTCAACGTTGCCCAGTCGACGGTGACCTCCGACTACTGGCAGGGCGACGAGGACAAGTTCACGCTGAGCTTCGGCGCCGGCGCCGATGCGGTGTTCCTGGGCGAGATCGAGCAGGACGAGAGCACGCAGGCCTACCAGAGCCAGATCAGCATCACCGTCACCGATGCGGCCGGGCAGCCGATCGGCTCGATCACCGCGGGCGTCGATCTCTCGATGCTCTAGCGCCAGACGACCAGGGCTCTCGCGGATACCCTGCGAGGGCCGATCAATCTTCGTATCGAGGTCCGATCAATGGCGCTACGCCTGAAGCTCACTTCCGCCATCCTGGTCCCCGCGGCAGGGGCGCTGCTGCTGGCCGTGGCGTTGACCATGCTGCTGTCGTCGCTGAGCAACATCCGGACGGTGGAAACCACCCTCGCCGGGCAGCAGGACGAACTGATCGAGGTTCTCGGCAACAAGTACGCCGGCAGCATCAAGTTCGCCAAGATGGACGCGGTTACTCCCGATCTTGTTGCATACCAGGGTAATCCGCAGTTCGGTTTCGCCGGTGCGGTGGTACTCGACGCGCAGGGCGCCACACTGCTGGCGCATGGCGAGGACAGTGCCATTTCCGGTGTGGCCGCCGCCACGGCCGCGGAGGCGATGCAGGCCGGCGTGCGCGTGTCGCGTACCATCGGCGATATCCACTACTCGGCTGTGCCGACCTATTTCGGCAAGGACGCCGCGCTGGTTGGCGCCTTCGGCATGGCGCGGGACCTCTCTATCCACCGGGCCGACATCATCACCCAGCAGGCGCAGAACGCCGTGATCGGCCTCGGCATTGCGGCACTGGCATTGATCGGGCTGGCGGTGCTGATCATCTTCTATGTGACCCGGCCGATGAGCCGGCTGACCCGGGCGGCGACGGCGCTTGCCGATGGCGATCTCGATGTGGCCGTGGGCAGTGGGGGACGGGGCGACGAGCTGGGTGATCTGGCGCGCGCCATCGAGGTGTTCCGGGCCAACTCGCAGCAGGTCCGCTCGATGACCGAGGCGGAGGCGCAGCGCATTGTCGCCGATGCCGAAGCGCGCCAGCAGATGATGCGCGAGCTGCAGCAGGCGTTCGGCGCCGCGGTGGGCGCGGCGCAGGCGGGCGACCTGTCGGCGCGGGTGAGTGCGAATTTTCCCGATGCGGAGATCAACAACCTTGCCGGCAGCGTCAACGCGCTGCTCGAAACCGTGGATGGTGCGGTCCGCGACACGGGCGACATGCTGGCCTCGCTGGCCGCGGCCGACCTCACCCGCCGGATGGAGGGCAGCTACGAAGGAGCCTTCGCCGAACTCAGCAGCAGTGCCAACACCGTGGCCGACCGGTTCTCCCAGATCGTCGGGCAGCTCAGGAAGACCTCCTTCGACCTGAAGACCGCCACGGGAGAGATCCTGTCGGGTGCCAACGACCTGTCGGAACGCACCACGCGGCAGGCTGCCACCATCGAGCAGACCTCGGCGGCGATGGAGCAACTGGCGCAGACCGTGCTGGCCAATGCCGACCGGGCCTCCGGCGCGTCGCAGAACGCCGCCCAGGTGACCACTGCCGCCGAGGAGGGTGGAGCAGTCATGCGCCTCGCAAACGATGCGATGGGGCGGATCACCGCGTCGTCGGGCATGATCTCGAACATCATCGGGCTCATCGACGACATCGCGTTCCAGACGAACCTCCTGGCGCTCAACGCCTCGGTCGAGGCGGCGCGGGCCGGCGAGGCGGGCAACGGCTTTGCGGTGGTGGCGGTGGAAGTGCGGCGGCTCGCCCAGTCGGCAGCCAAGGCCTCGTCCGACGTCAAGTCGCTCATCGAGCAGTCGGCGGTCGAGGTGAGCAGCGGCACCAGGCTGGTAGCGGACGCTGCGGGCAAGCTCGAGGCGATGCTGGACGCGGTGCGCGGCAATCGCGAACTGCTCGAAGGCATGGCCCAGCAGAGCCGCGAGCAGGCGTCCTCGATCGATGAAGTCAACACCGCCATGCGCCAGATGGACGAGATGACCCAGCACAATGCCGCGCTGGTCGAACAGACCAACGCCGCCATCGAGCAGACAGAGGCCCAGGCGGTCGAGCTCGACCGTATCGTTGCGGTGTTCACGGTCGGCGGTGAGGCTGAACTGCTGCGGGACGCAGCGCCCCGCAGGAAGCAGGTCCGTCCGGCGCAAGCCACAGGGTCGTCGGCAAAGCGATACCTGAGCCAGGGCAACGCGGCGATCAAGCAGGATGATTGGGCGGAGTTCTAGGCGACCTGCAAACCCATTGCCGGCCTCCGCCGATCGGGGAGCCGTTTCTTCCCCGGCAAGCCGCTGCACTTCAATCAGACATTAACGTTGCACGTCCACTTTCGCACTGGGGGATGAGTATGGCCGGCCGCCCACCGAGGACAGAAGTCTTGGCTAGCGGAGCTTCAGAATGAAGGTTGACGGGAAAGCCGGCAGCAAGCGCTCATTGTCGCTGCGGGCAGGAATGTTCGTGCTGGCGCAGAGTGCTGCGCTGTTGCTGGTCGGGTTGCTGATTGCTGGCGCCGGATTTTTCGTGTCGGGCAATTTCGAGCGCTCGAGCACGCATGCCCAGACCATGATGGCGTCGATGCGCGCCCACATGACGGCCGACATGCTGCATGACAGCCTGCGCGGCGTGGTGCTGCGCAGCCTATATGCCGGATCGCGCGCCGATTTCACCACCGTGAAGGCAACTGCGGTCCAGGTGCAGGAGTATGCCGAGGCGTTCCGGGCTGCCGTCGACAAGCAGGACACTCTCGACGTTCCGCCGGCCGTGCGCGCCGCGCTCCAAGGGGTGAGGGCGCCGCTCGAGGCCTACCTCGCCGAGGCCATCGCCATGGTGGAAATGGTCAACAAGCTCAAGATGATCGACGCGCAGAAGGCGCTGCCGGCCTTCGATGCGGCCTTTGCGACGCTCGAGGATGACATGGCGGCAGTCTCCGACGCGATCGAAGGCGCCAATGCCGAGCAACTGAGTGGCACCGCAGGCGATGCCCAGGTCGCGCAGATCATCAACTGGGGCGGCCTTGGTCTGATCCTGGTGCTGGTGGTCGCTACGGTGGTGCTGAGCCGGCTGACGATGATCGCGCCGCTCTCGCACATGACTGGCGACTTCAACCGACTTGCCGATGGCGACCTGTCGGTCGAGGTGAAGGACAACCACATCGTCACCGAAATAAACGCCCTCGCCAAGGTGCTGGGCGTGTTCCGCGAGGCGCTGAGGAACCGTGACATGCTGGCCGGTGAGGCCGAAGTCAGCGCCCGGCAGGTCGCAGAGCGCGCCAATGCGGCCGCGTCGCTCAACGAGGAAATCAGCGACACCGTCGGCGCGGCACTGCAGGGCGATTTCTCGCGCCGGGTCACCGGCAGTTATGCCGACGAGGACCTCGCAACCCTTGCCGGCAGCGTCAACCAGTTGCTGGAGACGGTGGACCGTTCGATCGCCGAGACGGGTGAAGTGCTGTCGGCACTCGCGAGGGCCGACCTCACCAAGCGCATGGAGGGCCAGTATGCCGGCGCCCTGAAGCGGCTCAGCGACGACACCAATGCGGTGGGCGACCAGCTCACCGACGTCATCACCAAGCTGCGTTCGACCTCGGGCGGGCTGAAGATTGCGACTGCCGAGATCCTGTCGGGTGCCAACGACCTTTCCGAGCGCACCACCAAGCAGGCCGCGACCATCGCGGAGACTTCCTCCACCATGGCGCGCCTCGCCGGCACGGTGGCCGAGAACGCCAAGCGGGCGGAATCGGCGAGCGGCAATGCCGCCGATGTCAGCCGCACCGCCGAAGAGGGCGGCGAGGTGATGCGGCAGGCGACCGAAGCAATGCAGCGGATCACCCAGTCCTCGGGCAAGATCTCCAACATCATCGGGCTGATCGACGACATCGCCTTCCAGACCAACCTGCTGGCGCTCAACGCCTCCGTCGAGGCGGCGCGGGCCGGCGATGCCGGCAAGGGCTTTGCAGTGGTGGCGGTGGAAGTCCGCCGGCTCGCCCAGTCGGCCGCCAGCGCCTCCTCGGAGGTGAAGGTGCTGATCGAGCAGTCGGGCGTGGAAGTGGCGGGTGGCAGCAAGCTCGTCGCCGAGGCGGCTCGCAAGCTCGAGGCCATGCTCGAGGGTGCCCGGACTAACCACGAACTGCTGCAGGGCATCGCTCAGCAGAGCCGCGACCAGGCGTCCTCGATCGACGAGATGACCGGCGCGGTGCGCACGCTCGACGAGATGACCCAGCACAACGCCGCGCTGGTGGAAGAAACCAACGCCGCGATCGAGCAGACCGAAGCGCAGGCCAACGAACTCGACCAGGTGGTGGCGGTGTTCACCGTCGCCGAGGCCTCCGGAGCGACGCCGCGGGCAGGTCATGCCCCGCACCGCGCGGCACCCCGCGTCACCGGCAACCTCGCGATCAAAGAGGACTGGAACGAGTTCTGAGCGCCCCAACAGGGTCAAGTATCGGACGGCCGGTGAGTGATCACCGGCCGTTGCTGCATTTGCCAGCGGCCGATCACGTTGCCGTCAGGGGGTAACCCCGCAGTCTGCCGAAGCGAACCTGCGCTCGTAGCCATTTTTCATGGAGCGAGGCGATGACACGGGCGATGATTGTGGGAGCGCTGCTGGCGCTGGGCATGGGCGGTGGGGCAGCGGCCGCCGACAAACCGCCAGTGGTGGTCGAACTGTTCACGAGCCAGGGCTGCTCGTCCTGTCCGCCGGCCAATGCCAACCTGATCGAACTCAGCAGGCGTGACGACGTGCTGGCGCT
This sequence comes from uncultured Hyphomicrobiales bacterium, assembly GCA_903842455.1. Lineage (GTDB taxonomy): Bacteria > Pseudomonadota > Alphaproteobacteria > Rhizobiales > Devosiaceae > Devosia_A. Next base: position 23,386 of record CAIMLX010000052.1, read on the forward strand.
GAGCTTTGCCGTGACCTACTGGGATCGGCTCGGGTGGAAGGACAGTTTTGGCCGCGAGGACTACACGGCGCGCCAATATGCCTATGTGCCGGGTTTGGGTGAGCGCGGGCCGTTCACGCCGCAAATGGTGATCAACGGCCGGAAGAGCCTCGTCGGCAATCGGCTGGGCGAGGTCGAGGCCGGCATCGCCGCCGCTACGCCGCTGGCCGGTCCGGCGGTCAGCCTCGCCGATGGTCGGCTGGAGATCGCTGCAGCCGAGGCGCCTGGCCCGGCCGATGTCTGGCTGGTGCGCTATGACCCCAACGTGGTCGAGGTCCCGATCGCGCGTGGCGAGAACACCGGGAGGACGTTGCCACACACCCATGTGGTGCATGACCTGCAGAACCTAGGGCAGTGGGATGGCAAGGCGCTGTCGTTGACGGTGCCGGAGGCCCACGCTGGCCTGAACACGGCAGTGCTGGTGCAGTTGCGCAACGGCGGCGCCATCCTATCCGCCGTGACCGACTAGCGCAGCGCTTCGGCGACGAGGGCGCGGGCGTGCAGATCGGTGGTGTCGTAGGTCGGGAGCGGGCTGACGCTGTCGTCGATCAGCATGCCGATCTCGGTGCAGCCGAGGATCACCGCCTCGCCGCCCCGGGCCTGCAGCCGGGCGATAGCGTCGACATAGATACGGCGCGACTCCTCGCGCACGATGCCGAGGCACAGTTCCTCGTAGATGATGCCGTTGAGGTTGGTGATGCCCACGTCCGGCACCAGCACCTCGAGCCCGCGCGCTTCCAGGCCCTCGATGTAGAAGCGTTTTTCCATGGTGAACCGCGTTCCCAGCAGCCCGACCTTGCCGATGCCATCGGCGATCAGCGCATCGGCGGTCGGCGCGGCGATATGCACGAACGGCACGGTCAGCGCGGCGACGATCTGCGGGGCGCAGATATGCATGGTGTTGGTCGCGAGCCCGATGATCCCGGCGCCCTGCGCCTCGAGCGAGGCCGCGATGCCGGCAAGGATGTTCCCCGCACCGTCCCATTCGCCGGCGCGCTGCATCGCCTCTATGCCGGCGAAATCCACCGAGTGGACGATGACCGGAGCGGAATGCAGGCCCCCGAGCCGTGCCGCCGTCTCGCGGTTGAGGATGGCGTAGTAGTGAGCGGTGGATTCCCAGCTCATGCCGCCGATCAGGCCGATGGTTTTCATGGCGCGGTTGTAGCGCGCGGCGTGGTGAGATGGGAAGCGCTACAGGCGCTTGCGTAACATTACCAGCCGCTTGGTCTCCTCGAAGCCCCAAGCGGAGTGGCTGCTGAGCGAGGCAGCGTTGTCAGCTTCCACGTCCGAGCCCAGTTCCTGGTAGCCGCGCGCCCGGGCCCAGGCTTCCGCTGCAGCGATCAGCGCCACGCCGACGCCCGAGCGGCGGTGCGCGGGGTCGACGTAGATGCCTTCAACCCAGCCGACCGGGGCGGTGTCGAAACCGTCGCCCCTTGGCCGCTCACCGACCTCGACGAAAGCCACGAGGTGCTCGCCGTGGAACGCCCCAAAGGCGGCAAGGCGACCGCCCGAAGCCAGGGTATCGGTGATGTCCTTATCGAAGCTGCCATCGTCATCGCGCGGCCAGAGCGCAAAACGCAGCGATCGCCAGGCGACGCGGTCAGGCTCACCGAGAGCCCTGATGTCAGACACGGCCGAGCTTACCGGGAATATCCCTGAACGCCGCGACGATCTGCAGGTAGGCTTCGCGCTTGAACGGGACGATCAGGTCGGGCAGCGCCTCGAGCTTTTCCCAGCGCCAGCGGTCGAACTCGGCGGTGTGGGCGCCGCCGCCCGGCTCGGTGACGTTGATCTCGCTCTCATTGCCGGTGAAGCGGAAGGCGAACCAGCGCTGGCGCTGGCCCCGATACCTGCCCTTCAGCGCAACGCCCAGCGCTTCGTCCGGCAGGTCATAGTAGATCCACTCGGGCGCCTCGGCGATCAGTTCGACCGACCGGATCGAGGTCTCTTCGAACAGTTCGCGATAGGCGGTATCGAGTGGCTGCTCGCCCTTGTCGATGCCGCCCTGCGGCATCTGCCACGGGGCGCCGAATTCCGAGCTGTCCTCGGGGTCTTCCTCGGGCTTGCGTCGGCCGATGAACACGAGGCCATCGGCGTTGAAAACAGCGGTGCCCACGCAATCGCGGTAGGGCAACGTTTCTCGATCAACCATCGGTCTTTCCCATCAAGGCACTGGCGGGGACGAGGTGTATCCCCTTGTCCTCGAGGCCGCGAGCCCATTCGGTGATCACTTCGATGGAGACCGGCAGGGCCGAGACGATGCCGATGGCGGAACCGTTCCGGCGCGCCTTGTCCTCCAGCGCCTGCAACTGCGCGAAGATGGCGGTGCGCGAGGGATTGGCGTCGACCATGGCGTCGACCCGGGCGAAGGGCACCCGGTTGGCCTGTGCCAGCTGGGGGGCGAGCGAGCGGTTCGACGAGCCGTCGTCGAGATAGCCGAGGCCGCGGGCGCCGAGCTCTTCCATCACCGGGCCGAAATCGGCCCCCGAGGCGGTGAAGCGGGCGCCCATGTTGTTGAGCAGGCCGACATAGCCGCCGAAGCGGCTCATGACATTGAACAGCTTGTTGAGGTTGTCACGCGGCGCCTGCCCAGTCAGCAGCGTGTCCGGCCCGGGATCGTTGTCGGGGTAGTCGAACGGTTCCAGCGGCACTTCCAGCAGGACCTCGTGACCGCTGGTGCGGGCGCTGGCGACGCTGCGCGCGAGCCCCTTGCCGTAGGGAGCAAAGGCGAGCGTCACCTCGGCCGGCAGCTTCTGGATCGCTTCCATCGTGCCGTTCGGATTGATGCCGAGGCCCGAAACGACGATGGCGATGGTCGGCTTGTCACCGGCTGCCGCGACACTTTCGGCGCCGCGCGAGTAGGCTGTGAACGGCGTCACTCCGGTCGACGAGATGCGCGGAATCTGGCCGAACTCGGTCTCTTCGACGAGGTCGGCGGCGATGCCGGCCGGATCGGCCAGGGCCACGTCCATCAGCCCGTCGTCCTGCCCGAGCGCTTCGGGCACGGCGATCATCTCGGGGTCGGCGGTGATCGTGGCCGAAAACGGCGTCCCATCCGACACTGCCCCGGCCACCGAATTGGCGTCGACCGTCGAGTTGATGGCGACGGTGGCCGATGGCCTGCCGCCGTCCGGCGTATCGACCAGCAGCACGGTTGCGACGATGCCGATGCCGATGAGACCGAGCAGGCCGAACGCGGTACGCGCGATCGGCAGGCGGTACGATGACCGGCCTTGGTTCGCTTTGTCCTGCCGCACACGACGGCGGCTGAGCGGGGCACTGAGATCGGTCATGCCGGAATCCCGAAAAACAACGGGGCGGCGAATCGGCCGCCCCGCAGGGAAATACTCTCAGCTCACAGTCGGTAACGAAGCGTTAACTGGCAGCGCTGTCGGTCTTGGGCGGGTAGGCCGGGTTGGTCTCTTCGCCGTTGATCAGCTTGAGGGCAAACTGCAGCTGGTTGTCCTCTTCCGCCGTGGCCGGCACATAGACCGATGAGCCGACAGTGGCGTTTTCCTGCGTGCCGCCGCCGATCTGGCCGGGCAGCGCCACTTCGCCGAGGATCTCGTCGCGGCCCTTGAACTCGTCGGGCACGTCTTGGGTGACGGTGATGTCGGGCTGGATGCCGGAGGCCTGGATGGAACGGTTGTTCGGCGTGTAGTAGCGCGCCGTGGTCAGCCGCATGGCGCCGTCGGCGCCGAGCGGGATGATCGACTGCACCGAGCCCTTGCCGAACGAGCGGGTGCCGACCAGCGTGGCGCGCTTGTGATCCTGCAGGGCGCCGGCGACGATCTCTGCCGCCGAGGCGGAGCCGCCATTGATCAGCACCACCATGGGAATGTCGGCGATCTTCTGGTCGAGGTCATCGGGCCGCGCGTCATAGCGCGAGCTTTCAGAGTCGAGCCGGCCGCGGGTCAGCACCACGGCGCCCTGGCGGAGGAAGGCGTCGGACACGTAGACGGCCTGGTCGACGAGGCCGCCCGGATTGTTGCGCAGGTCGAGAACGATGCCCTTCGGCGCCTTGCCAAGCTGCTTGTAGGCGTCGTCGATGGCCTTGCGGATGCCGGGGAAGGCCTGCTCGGAGAAGCGCGCAAGGCGGATCACCGCGATATCTTCCTGCATCGTCAAACGGGCGGCGCGGGTGGCGATGATGTCGCGGGTCAGCTCGAAATCGAGCGGTTCGGCCACGCCCTCGCGTACGACGGTGATCTTGATCTTGGTGCCGACCGGGCCGCGCATCTTGCCGACCGCTTCATCGAGCGACAGGCCCTGCACCTGCACGCCGTCGAGCTCGACAATAAAATCGCCGGCGAGGATGCCCGCCTTGGCGGCCGGCGTCTCGTCGATGGGCGAAACCACCCTGATCGCGCCCTCCTCCATCTGCACCTCGATGCCGAGGCCGCCGAACTGCCCGGTCGTGTCTTCCTGCACGTCGGCGTAGTCGATCGGCTCCATGTAGTCGGAGTGCGGATCGAGCGAGGTCAGCATGCCGCGAAGCGCGGCGTGGATCAGCTTCTTCTCGTCGGGCGCCACCACATACTCGGCGCGGATGCGGTCGAACACTTCGCCGAACAGCGACAGGTCGGAGTAGATCTCGTCCGGTGAGCGCGGCGCGGTCTCGGCCGGTGCAACCGCCTGGTCCTGTGCGATCAGTGGGGCGCAAGCGAGGCCGAGGCCGAACAGCACGGCGGCGGAGACGGCAGTACGGAATGGCGTCAGGCGCATAAACTTCTATCCACTCTGGGTTGGAGTTGCCGCTGCCGCCCACCATCCTGTGGGGTCGACGGGCTCATTGTTCTTTCGCATCTCAATATAGAGCGTCGGCCTCGAGACACCAGCGCTGGTCGCTACGGTACGGCCAATTGTCTGTGATCCCATGGCGCCGACAGGCTCTCCCATCATCACGAACTGCCCGATCCTGACATCGACCTTTTCGAGGCCGGCGAGCAGCACCGTGTAATCCTGACCGGCATTGAGAATGACGATCTTGCCGTAATTGAGGTAATCGCCGGCGAACATCACCCAGCCATCGGCCGGCGACACCACCTGCGCGTCCGCCCGCGTCACCACCGACAGGCCGCGCGAGATGCCGCCAAAGCCGTCGCCGGCGCCGTACTCGATCACCGTGACGCCCGACGACGGCATGGTGAGGAAGCCCCTCGTCTGCACGAACGGTACGGCGGGTTGGGTGCGGTCGGGGTTGGCGAGCGCCATCCTGATGGTCTGCTGGTCGAGCGCCGGGGCATTGCCGCCATTGTTGGCCGCCTCCGTCGCCTGGGCGGCGGTGGCGACCGCCGTAGCGCGCGCCGTGAGTTCGTCGATCAACTGCTTCAGCGATGTGGCCTTGTCGGCCAGCGCCTGGGCTTCGGCCTCCTCGCTGGCGAGCGCGGCGGTCGCGAGGTTCTCGGATTGCTTGCGGGCGGCGATCAGGCTGCCGATGCGGAGCTGTTCCTCCTCGAGCACCTGCAGGTTGGCCTCGAGCCTCGATTGTTGTTCCAGCGCGGCCGCCTTGATGGCGTTGAGCTGGTTGAGGTCGGAGGTAACGGAATCCGCTTTGCCGCGCAGCTGCGGCAGGATGGCGGCGATCAGCAGGGCAGAACGGGCACTGTCGAGCGCGTTGTCCGGGTTGATCATCAGCGCCGGCGGTGGGTCGCGCGAGATGCGTTCGAGCGCGGCAAGCACGTTGGAAATGTTCACGTCGGCGCCGTCGAGGCGGCCGCGGACTTCGAGTTCCTGGACGATCAGGTCACCCAAGGTGTCCTCGAGCGCGGCAATATCGGTCTCGGCGAGCTTTACCCGCTGCGCGGCGGCGATCAGGGCAGCGTTCTGCCGCGAACGGTCGCCCTGCATGCCCTCGATTTCGCGCTTCAGCGCCTCGGCGCGCTCCCGGGTGACCGAAATCGAGGCTTCGATGTCGGCCAGCGCCTTCTGCTGGGCCGCAAGCTCCGAAGTGGTGAGGGGTTCGGGGGCGGCGGACGTGATGGTCGGATCGATCACTTCGACGGGATCGGCCGGCGCAGTGTCGTCGATCGACGGCCTGAGGTTCAGGTCATCGCCGGCTGCGGGCAGGTCGGTCTGCGCAAACGCCACCGGGCCAAGCGCGAGCGCCAGCACGGCGCCTGCCGCAAGTGCCCTGTTCGACCAGCCGTGTGCCGGCATCCAACTCCCCGATCCGCTCGAATCAATGTGTCGCACTCTAGCGCGAATGAATGCAAGCGGGGCGAATGGCGGATGGGTGCGGCCCTTTCGTGGCGGGCCTGTCACTCGCGATGGTAGGGATGGCCCGACAGGATGGTGGTGGCGCGATAGAGCTGCTCGGCCAGCATGATGCGCACCATCTGGTGCGGCCAGGTCAGCGGCGAGAAGCTGAGCGTCAGGTCGCTGCCGGCGAGCAGCTCACGACCATGCCCGTCCGCCCCGCCGATAACGAAGCTCACGGCCGGGCGGCCATCGTCCCGCCAGCGGCCGAGCTGCAGGGCGAACGCCTGCGATGAGATGGATTTGCCGCGTTCGTCGAGCACCACGCGCACCCCTTCGGGCAGCGCGGCGACCAGCGTCTTCGTCTCGTCGTCCTTGCGGCTTTCGACCGAGCCGGCGCGTGACTCGGCGAACTCGAGCACGTCGAAGCCGGTCAGCGCCAGCAGCTTGCCCGACGCCCTGGCCCGATCGAGGTAACGCGAGACTAGCTCGCGCTCCGGGCCCTGTTTCATCCGGCCGATGGCGGCGACGACGACACGCAAGTTACACGGCCGCCGACGACTTCAGCGCCCGTCGGGAGCGAAGTCGACGGCCCACATCTTTTCGATGTTGTAGAACTCGCGCACTTCGGGGCGGAAGATGTGGACGATGACATCGCCGGCATCCACCAGCACCCAATCGGCATGCGGCAGGCCTTCGACCCGCGGCTTGCCGAAGCCAGCCTCGCGCAGCGCCCGGACCACCTGGTCGGCCACAGCGCTGACGTGACGGTTCGAGCGGCCGGAGGTGACGACCATGTGATCGGTCAGCGACGACTTGCCGGTGATGTCGATCGACACCGTCTGCTCGGCCTTGGCATCGTCTAGGCTCTTGAGCACAAGATCGATCATGGCGTTGTCATTTGCGACTTCCGCAGCGGGCTCGACAGCCGGGGCGGGTGCGGGTTTCTTTATGGGTGATGCCATTAGCAAATGGCCTCAGCCCATGCGTAAGCACGGGTCATGCTTGTTTCAGCTGTCCTTGGTTGATCGGTATAGGGAACGCTCGGTGCGTAGCTATTGCCGTAGTCCCACAAAGAGTGGCTCAACACCACTACTCTCTTAATATGACGCTTCGGTCCACGTTCCGCAAGGCGGCTGGCATGCATCAGTTTGCCGGAGCCTTGTTGCGGGCCCGGATGGCGCTCGAGGACTGCTTGGAGGTGACACCGCGGAGGTACACCCAGGCTGGCGCGTCGCGACCCGCCAGCGCCTCGGCCTCGGTCTCCGGAATGCGGTATTGCTTCAGCGCGATGGCGGCCCGCGAGGCCGTGGCGCGCAGCGTCGAGCCGGGCCGGGAATAGACCGCAATCGGCATCAACCGCGCGATTTCCTGCCAGCGCTCCCAGCGATCGAACTGCGAAAGATTGTCGGCGCCCATGATCCAGACGAAGCGGGTGCCAGTGCAGGACCGGACCAGCCATTCGAGGGAATCGACGGTGAAGTGGAAATGGTGCTTCGCCTCGAAGGCGGTGACATGGATGCGCGGGTTCGCTGTGAGCGCCCGGGCGGCCTCGACGCGCTCGGCCAATGGCGCCAGTTCGGAATGGTCCTTCAGCGGATTGCCGGGCGACACCAGCAGCCACACCGCGTCGAGCGCCAGCCGCTTCAGGCACTGCTCGGCCACCAGCCGGTGACCTTCGTGGATCGGGTTGAAGCTGCCGCCGAACAGCCCGATCCGCATGCCCGGGGCATGCGGGGGCAGGGCGGTGATGTCGGGGGAATGCCCGGCGATCAAGGCCGTATCTGCCCCGTGCCTTCGACGAGGTACTTGAACGAGCACAACTGCTCGACCCCCACCGGTCCGCGAGCGTGAAACTTGCCTGTGGCGATGCCGATCTCGCCGCCGAAGCCGAATTCGCCCCCATCGGCGAACTGGGTCGAGGCGTTGTGCAGCAGGATGGCGCTGTCGATCTCGTTGAACCACCGGGCGACCGAAGCCGGATCCTCGGTAATGATCGCTTCGGTATGGTGCGACGAGTACCGGCCGATATGGGCGATCGCCTCGCCGACATCAGCCACCACCTTCACCGAGATGATGGCGTCCTCGTACTCGGTCTGCCAGTCCGCTTCGGTGGCCGGGATGGCCTCCGCGATCAGGGCAGTCACATTTGCGTCACCACGAATTTCGCAACCCTTCGCGACCAGCGCGGCGATCACCGGCCTAAGGTGTGTCCCGACCACATCGCGATGCACCAGCAGCGTCTCGGTGGCGCCGCAGACGCCGGTCCGGCGCATCTTGGCGTTCAGCGTGACGCTGACCGCCATGTCGAGCGCCGCCGACTTGTCGATGAAGGTGTGGCACAGCCCCTCGAGGTGGGCGAAGACCGGCACCCGCGCCTCTTCCTGCACCCGCGCCACCAGCGTCTTGCCGCCGCGCGGCACGATGACGTCGAGGGCGCCGCCCAGCCCGCGCAGCATGTGGCCCACTGCCTCGCGGTCGGTGGTGGGGACGATCTGAATCGCATCGGCCGGCAGCCCGGCCTCGCGCAATCCCGCGACGAGGCAGGCATGGATGGCGCGGGTCGAGTTCACGCTGTCCGAGCCGCCACGCAGGATCACCGCGTTGCCGGCCTTCAGGGTCAGCGCACCGGCGTCGGCGGTGACGTTGGGGCGGCTCTCGAAGATCACGCCGATGACCCCCAGCGGGGTACGGACGCGCGAAATCGTCATACCGTTCGGCCGCGTCCAGCTGGCCGTCACCGCGCCCACCGGATCGGGCAGGTCGGCGATGGTGCGCAGCCCCTCGATCATGGCGTCGATGCGCTTGTCGTTGAGCGCCAGCCGGTCGAGGAAGGCGCTGGAGATGCCCTTGCCCTCGGCGGCGCGCATATCGAGCGCGTTGGCGCTCATGATGTCGTCGCGGCGGTCGTCGATGGCATTGGCGGCGGCATGCAGCGCCTTTACCTTGCTGGCCGGGTCAGCGAAGGCGAGCGTCCCGGCGGCGGCGCGGGCGCGGCGGCCAAGCTCCAGCATCGTCTCGGCGAGGCTATCGGCTTCGAGTGCACTCATACCTTGGCCTCCAGGCCCAGCAGCACCACCATGTTGTCGCGGTGCACCATTTCGCTGCGCGTGCCGATGCCGAGCAATTAGGTAGCCCGCGCCGAGTTCTTGCCCTTGACGAGGTCCGCCTCGTCGCGGCGCAGCGTGGCGAGCCCACGGGCGATCTCGCGGCCATCGGGATCGTAGATCGCCACCGCCTCGCCGCGCTCGAACTCGCCGGACAGCCGGGTCACGCCGATCGGCAGCAGGCTCTTGCCTTCGCCGAGCGCCCGCGCCGCGCCAGCATCGACATGCACGATGCCCTTGAGCTCAAGCGTGCCCATGATCCAGCGTTTTCGCGCCTGGGCGCGGGTTTCGACCGGGGCGAACAGCGTGTGGCGTCCGCCTTCGGTGAGGGCCCGCAGCGGATGGTTCTCGGTGCCCTTGGCGATGATCATGCCGGTGCCGGCCTGCGTCGCGATCTTGCCGGCCTCGACCTTGGTGGTCATGCCGCCGCGGCTCAGGTGGCTCGCCGCGCCGCCGGCCATGGCCTCGATCTCGGGCGTGATGGCGGCGACGAAGGGCAGGTGGGTGGCGTTGGGGTCCTTGGCCGGCGGCGCGGTGTAGAGCCCGTCGATGTCGGAGAGCAGGATCAGGCAGTCCGCCTCGATCATCGTCGCGACGCGGGCACTGAGCCGGTCATTGTCGCCATAGCGGATTTCTGCGGTCGCGACGGAATCGTTCTCGTTGATGATCGGAATGGCGCCAAGACCAAGCAGCGTCGATATGGTGGTGCGGGCGTTGAGGAAGTAGCGCCGCTCCTCGGTGATGTTGGGGGTCAGCAGGATCTGCCCGGTGGTGATCCCATGGGCCCCGAGCGCCGTGGCCCAGGCCTGAGACAGGGCGATCTGGCCGGCGCTGGCGGCGGCCTGGCTCTGCTCGAGCGGTAGCACCTTGGCGTCCAGCCCCAGCAGTCGCCGGCCGAGCGCGATCGCCCCCGACGAGACGATCACCAGCGAAACACCCTTTGCCTTCAGTGCAGCGAGGTCGTCGGCGAGCGAGGCGAGCCACTCGGCACGCAGCTTGCCGGTCTGGCCGTCCACCAGCAGGGCGGAGCCGATCTTGATGGTGAGGCGCCGGTAGGGTGCAAGCGCATCGGTCATTTGAGGAAGATCCCCGCGCTCGACTGCCCCTCACCCTGACCCTCTCCCCAAAGGGGCGAGTGGACGCTGAAAGCGAGCGCCTGGTGCGCGACTCCTTCGCCCCCTCTCCCCTCCGGGGAGAGGGCAGGGGTGAGGGGCACGACACTGCGATAGCGACAGGCAACAACCATCACGGCACCCAGGTCGGCTCTTCCTTGCGGCGCTCGCGTTCAGCCGTGGCGGCCTTGTCGGCGTCGATCACGCCGAGCACCTTCCACAGCACGTCGGGCACGTTGATGCCGGTGGCGCCCGAGGCGGTGAAGACTTCGCCCTTGCTGGCGCGTTTCAGCACCTTCACCTTTTCCTTGATCTCGTCTTCGTCGAGCGCGTCGATCTTGTTGAGGACGAGGATTTCCGGCTTGTCGGCCAGGGCCTCGGCATAGGCGCTCAGTTCATGGCGGATGGTCTTGTACGCGGTCTTCACGTCGTCCTGGGTGCCGTCGATCAGGTGCAGCAGCACCGAGCAGCGCTCGACATGGCCGAGGAAGCGGTCGCCCAGCCCCAGCCCTTCATGCGCGCCTTCGATAAGCCCGGGAATATCGGCCATCACGAACTCTCGCTCGCCCACGCCGACGACGCCGAGGTTGGGGTGGAGCGTGGTGAAGGGATAGTCGGCGATCTTTGGCCGCGCCGCCGAGACCGCGGCAAGGAAGGTGGATTTTCCGGCATTGGGCAGCCCCACCAGCCCGGCATCGGCGATCAGCTTCAGGCGAAGCCAGATCCACTTTTCGGCGCCTTCGAGGCCAGGGTTGGCGCGCCGCGGCGCCTGGTTCGACGAGGTCTTGAAATAGGCGTTGCCGAAGCCGCCATTGCCGCCTGCCAGCAGGGTCAGTTCCTGGCCGATCTCGGTGAAGTCGGCAATCAGCGTCTCGTTGTCTTCCTCGAACACCTGGGTGCCCACCGGCACCTTGAGGATCACGTCGTCGCCCTTGCCGCCATGGCGGTCCTTGCCCATGCCGTGGTGGCCGGTCTGGGCCTTGAAGTGCTGCATGTAGCGGTAGTCGATAAGCGTGTTCAGCCCGCCGACGCAGCGGATGATGACATTGCCGCCCCGGCCGCCATTGCCGCCATTGGGGCCGCCGAATTCGACGAATTTCTCCCGCAGGAACGACACGGCGCCGCCACCACCGTTGCCGGAGCGCACGAAGACTTTGGCCTGGTCGAGGAATTTCACTGCTTTGATCTTTCAATTGCAGCGCGTTCGGGGACGAAAGCGTCCCCGTTGCGCCCTTAACGATGCGCCGCCCAGGCGGTTCGTGTCAGTTGGGTGTCGATATGGCGTACCTCCTCCCCGCGCGCAAGGCATAGCCGCGAGGAGAGGCCGGTCTCGGTAAACCCCATCTTCTTCTGGATGGCGAGGGATGGCTTGTTGAAGTGGAAGACGCCCGATGCCAGCACGTCGGCCTGGGTGGCAGTGAAGTACCAATCCAGCGCCCCGCGCACTGCCTCGCTCATGAAGCCGCGACTCCAGAACGGCTGCGCCAGCCAGTAGCCGATGACCGTCCCCTCGACATCGTTGTGGAACCCGACATGGCCGATCAGCCCTTCGCCCGGCAGCTGGATGGAAAAGCCGGTTTCGCCCGGCGGGGTATCCGGCCGCCAGGTGCGCAGCCAGCCCTTGGCGTCGGCGAGCCGATAGGGGTAGGGCACGCGGCTGAGGTTTCCCGACACGGCGAAGTTGTCGAGGAAGCGGGCGATCCGCTCCGCATCGGACATGACGGGCTGCCGCAGCACGAGGCGGGCGGTGGTGAGGGTCACATCCATTTGGGCTGCTCGCGCTCGAGGATGACGACCGGCACGTCGGGGGTACGGGCGATGGGGTCGGGGCCTTCGCCGGTCCGTTTGAACCCGGCTTTTTCAAGCACGTTGAGCGAGCCGGCATTGGTCTTGAGGGCGCGCGCCACCAGTTTCGGATAGAGGCCGGTGGCAAAGGCCGCTTCGAGCAGTCCCTTCAGCGCCTCGCTCATGATGCCCTTGCCCCAGTAGGGTTCGCCCAGCCAGTAGCCGATCTCCGGAGGCTGGTCGGCATGATACGAGAAGCCGACCACGCCGATGAACTGGTCCTTCAGCGTGATCGCGTAGGGCCGCTCGTCGGGCCGCTGCGCGAAGATCTCGACAAAGGCGATGCCGTCGGCCCGCGTGTAGGGGTTGGGCAGGCGGGCCAGCACCTCGTAGATTTTCTTGTTGTCGGCCAGCTTCACCAGGTCCGCGACATCGCCGCGGATCGGGGCGCGCAGCACCAGCCGGGGCGTCTCGATGCGGTGGGGCAGGGCATCGCGCTGCCGCCGCGCCGCGAGTTTCGCCGTGGCCTCGGCGAGGGCTTTCGCCTGGGCGGCCGGACCGATCAACTGGGTCCGACGCTTCGGCAGCGACGCGTCGTCGTCATCGAATTGCGCCATCACGCGATACTCCGCTCGAGGTCGGGCATCCGTCGGCGGTTCTCGGTCCAGACGATCACCTCGCCGTCGCGCAACGCGCGATAGCGCAGGCCCTGGCCGGCGAGGTGCCGGGTGATCCGTTCGGCCGCCGCAGTCTCGGGGTGGGGCGAGCGATAGTGCGGCACGATCGCGTGGTCGATCAGCCCCAGCCCGTCCCAGACGGTCTCGGGGTCGTAGCCGTGCGGCACGGCACCGGCGTCATCGAATAGCTGCATGCCGCCCAGCGCCGGCCCCGCCACCACGGCGCCGGCACCGAACCCGCCATAGACGATCTCGTCACCGTCGAGCATGCAAGTGATGAGGTCATCGAAACCCGACGCCTTCATGGCACGCCGCAGCACGAAGGTGTTGCCGCCGGTCACCCAAACCAGATCGTACCCCGCCAGTGCGGCGGCAAGCGCCTCGGGCCGGCCGAAATACTGCCGAAGGTCGAGCCGGGTGACGCCGATGCCGAGCGAGGCCAGTTCGACGGCGGGATCGTATACCTCGGTTCGGTGCATCTCGCGCGCCGCTTCCGAAGAGAGGTCGAGCGCGTTCTCGATCAGCGCGGCGCGCTTGCCGCTTCCCAGTAATGCCAGGAGCGAGCCGGCCCGATCGCCGACCCGCCAGGAACTCAAATACAGTCTCATTTCTACCGCCCTCACAGCGAAAAAGACAAAAGGGGAACCATGAACTGGCTCCCCTTGGGTCTTATTCACAGGGCGGACTGCCTAGTCGCCTTGCCGGGGAGCTGGTCTCCGGCAGGGGTTGCAAGGCCTCACCGGATTATTCTGCTGCTTCTGCTGCCGGCATTACCGACACGAAGACTTTCGCGTTAGCGCGGGTTTTGAACGCCACGGTGCCCGGAATAAGGGCGTAGATAGTGTGGTCGATGCCCATGCCGACACCCGTGCCCGGATGCCACTTGGTGCCGCGCTGGCGGATGATGATGTTGCCGCCGACGACAGCTTCGCCGCCGAACTTCTTGACGCCGAGGCGTCGGCCAGCCGTATCGCGACCGTTGCGGGAGGAACCGCCTGCCTTCTTATGTGCCATGGTGCTAGCTCCTTATTCTTTGTCGTCGGCCTTGGCGGCCTTCTTGGCCGCCGGCTTCTTGGCGGGCTTTTCAGCTACGGCTTCAGTGGTCTCAGCCTTCGGAGCCGCCTTCTTGGCCGGGGCCTTCTTCGGCTTCGCCTCGACGACGGGCGCTTCGACTGCGATGGCCGGAGCGACGGCAGCAGCGCGTGCGGCCTTCTTCTTCGCCGCCGCCTTGGTCGGAGCCCTGCCGGTCACCGACGGTGCGACGCCGCTCTCTGCAAGAGCCGCAAGCTTCTTTTCGTAGCGGGCCTTGGCAATCTGATCGACCTCGGTGGTCGGCTTGGCGCCGCCCGTGAGAATCTCGGTGATGCGAACCGTCGACAGGCGCTGGCGATGGCCGTTACGGCGATCGTAGTGCTGGCGGCGTTCCTTCTTCAGGATGATGACGGTACGCTCTTTTTCCGTGACGATGAACTGGGCCGCGACCAGCGCGCCCTCGACCAGCGGAGCGCCGACGGTGACGGCATCGCCTTCACCAACCATCAGGACCTGGTCGAACGTGACCACGTCGCCGGGCTCGCCCGCGATCTTTTCGATCTTCACCACATCATTGGCGGCAACCTTGTACTGCTTGCCACCGGTCTTGATCACTGCAAACGTCATTCGCGTGCCGGGGAACTCCCGGCCTCCATGGTTTTCGCGCCCTGTGGCGCCGCAGGCGAATCGCCTGTTCCTGCGGGCTTCCGAGTAGTCTGCCGGCTTTTAGTTTTGTCGCGCTTTCGAACCGGAAAAGTCTGCAACTTTTCCTGAAAACGCTCCAGTACCGGCGGCGGCCTCGAGCAGCGGTTGAACAAATCAAAAATGCGCGCCAGTTCGCCCAGCACGCAATTCGCAGCGGTGTATGACGGTTGAGGGGGCGTGAGTCAAGCCGCGGCTGGGGCGCGGACGGCGATTTCGCCGCCCGCGCAGGCCTCAGGTTGTGGCCGGATAGAAGGCGGCAATCCGCACTTCAGCCGCGTCGCCGACGAGTGTCGTGAACTGATCCACGTCGGAGTCGCCGAAGTGATAGGGGTAGACGACGGCCGGCTTGAACGCCTTCACTGCATCGGCGGCCTGGGTCACGTCCATGGTGTAGGGCAGGTTCATAGGCAGGAAGGCCACTGCGATGTCGATCAGTGCCCGCATTTCCGGGATGTCCTCGGTGTCGCCCGCGACATAGACCCGCTTGTCGGCGAAGGTGAAGACGTAGCCATTGCCGACGCCCTGCGGATGGTACTGCTTGCGGTCCTCGGTGATGTTGTAGGCCGGGATGGCCTCGACAGCGATGCCGTTCACCGTGGCGCTGTCGCCGTTCTTCATCGCCGTGGCGCGGGCCTTTAGTGTTTCGGGCAGTTTCGAGAAGACGTCCTCGTTGACATAGAGCGGCACCGCATCGCCGGCGAGCCTGACGAGGTTTTCCTCGTTGTAGTGGTCGCCATGGGCATGGGTGATGAAGATCGCGGTCGGGGCCGGCAGGCCCTCGAAGCTGTTCTCGGCCGGATCGAGGTAGAACACTTCGTCGCCGAAGCTGAGCGCGAGGCTCGCATGCATCACCGGATGGATACCGATGTCGCCGCCCGAGGTGGCGATGGTCTCGGCGGTCTCCTGGGCGAAGCCGGGACGGATGGTGGCAAGCAGGGGCAGGGCGGCAAGCCCGGCCAGAATGGTACGACGCTGCAATTGAATCTCCCTTAGTTCGGTCGGATGGCAATGAGCTTTTCGCGCAGGCGCGCAACTTCAGCCACTTCGTTAACGAAAACCCGGGGCTTGTGTTTCACCTGCCAACGGGAAAGTGACCAGTCGTCAGCAGTCGCGGGCACGGCGATGACCGGCAGGTAGGCGTCGGCCTCGTGCAATTCCGGCTCGTCCGCCAGCATGGCAGCGATCGGTCCGCGCCGATACTCGTCGCCCTCGTAGGCATCGAGCAGGTCGCGCTCGAACGGGGAGAGCCCGATGATCAGCACCCCCTCCGCCGCCGCGCCCGGCATGCGCACCAGTGCCGGATAGATGCGGTTCGGATAGTGCACCGCCCTGAAGCCGGGAGCCCGCGCCGGGTGGATCGTCCCCGGCCGCAACGACCGTCCGAGCACGGCGGCGAGCAGGTCTGCATCGCGCAGCGTGCCGTAGGCGAAAAGCGGGAGGGAAAACTCGTTCATCGACCGTTTATCCGCCGATCATATGCATCAGGTGCCGCGCTGTTCATCCGCATTCATCCGAGCGGCGCCGACGTGGCGTTTCGGTGATGCCGGTGAGACACAATAGAGTGTTGCAGGCATCCGGTTGCTATGCCATAAGCCCGCCCGTCTCGACCAGCCGCTCACGCGGTACGGGCACGACCTCGCGGAGAGGTGGCAGAGTGGTCGAATGCACCGCACTCGAAATGCGGCGTGGGGGCAACTCCACCGGGGGTTCGAATCCCTCCCTCTCCGCCATATACTCCGCATAAGTATTTGATAAATAGACGCTATTCGTTTTCAACGAGCGTAGATCCCCACTTCTTTCCCCACTTGATTCTCTTGCACCTGCACCTTGCGATGTCGTTCTGAATCGTCATCAGATCGAACCGGGGGAGGCTGACGGAATGGACAGACCTGACAGCGATGAGATCGTCGAACTCCCTGGCTTCACTGACAACCTTAGGAAGCAGCTGCAGAACGACCTTCAGGAAGGTACGAAGAGCGGCATCGTTGTATCTGACGGACAGTGGGCGGCGCTAGGACACGTTCTCAACGCCTACCTGCTTGACGCTAAGTTCTGGAAGGGCTTTCCGACGTCGGAGCG
>CAIMLX010000053.1 GCA_903842455.1 uncultured Hyphomicrobiales bacterium
CGCTTAAGGGCATGATCCAATCCCACGAACCCCAAACCCGGCAGCTCTCCCAATGACCATTTCCAACGAGCAGATCAAATCCGCCCGCAACCTGCGGCTTCACCTCCTCGCCGATCCATTCCGCCCGACCTTCCACTTCGTCGTCCCCGAGGACTACGCCAAGCCGGCCGACCCGAACGGCGCCATTTGGTGGAAAGGACGCTATCATCTCGGCTACATCTACCAGGATGATGGCGTCCATTATTGGGGTCACGTTTCGAGCCGCGACCTGCTGCACTGGCGCCATCACAAGCCCTGGCTGTTGCCGACCACCGACAGCCCCGAAGAGGGGATTTTCAGCGGCAACGCAATGATCGACAAGAACGGTGAAGTGTCGATCTTTTACCATGGAGTGAAAGTTGGGAACTGCATCGCGACCAGCAGCGAGCCGCTACTTGAAAACTTTCGCAAACTGCCGACCAACCCGATCATTCCGGTCGAGGCGCCGGACAAATGGCGCGAGTCCGCGAAGCTTCCCTATGCCTCCTGGGATCCCCATGGCTGGCTCGACGGCGACACCTACTACGCCATCTTCGGCGGTACCCAGCCAGCCATCTTCAAGGCCAAGGAACTCGGTGACTGGAGCTATGTCGGCGACCTGTTCGCTAATGCCGTGGATGGAACGACCTTGCGCGAGGATGTTTCCTGCCCGGACTTCTTCAAACTCGGCGACAAGTGGGTATTGATGGGCATCAGCCACGAGAACGGCACGCGTTATTTTGTTGGTGACTGGAAGGACGAGCAGTTCCACCCCCAAGTGCATGAGCGGATGAGCTGGGTCGACAACACTTATTTCGCCCCCGAGAGCATGGAAGCCCCCGACGGACGGCGCATAATGTGGGCTTGGATCTTTGACCAATGGGACGAGGCTACCGAGAAGGCGGCCGGCTGGTCGGGCGTCTTCGCAGTGCCGCGCGAGCTATCGCTGCGCGACGACCTGCGCCTCGGCATCCGGCCCATCGAGGAGTTGAAACAATTGCGCTACAACGAGCGGGCAGGGGGCAAGACCAGCCTGAAGACCGGCTCGGTGCCTGTGGCGGTGGAGGGCGGCAATGTCATCGACATCGAGGCCGTTTTCGACCCTGCTTCGGCCACTAGCGTCGGCCTCAAGGTCAGCTGCGCAGCCGACGGCAGCGAGTCGACCATCGTCGGCTACGATGCGGAAAATGGGGAGCTGTTCGTCGACACCAGCCACTCTTCGGCTGCCGGGCTCGGATTGAAGGTGCGCGAGGCAGGCCCGCTGAAGCTGGCTGCGGGCGAGCCGCTCAAGTTGCGCATACTGCTTGACCGTTCTGTCATCGAGGTTTTCGCCAACGACCGGCAGGCGATCACGCGTCGCATCTATCCGGCGACGACAAGCACGCACCTCGAGCTGTTCTCAAACGGCGGTGCCAGCGAACTGGCCAGCCTTACTATCTGGGACATGATGCCCTCCAATCCCTATTGAGCGCCAAGGAGAAACGATGAGCACGCTGCGGCCCAGCTTCCACTTCTCCCCTCAATCTGGGTGGATCAACGACCCGAACGGCCTTATCCGTGTCGATGGAACGTACCACCTGTTCTACCAGGCCAACCCGCATGGTCTCGTGCACGGCCCGATGCATTGGGGCCATGCCTCGAGCACCGACCTCGCGACATGGCAGGAGCACCCGATCGCCCTGTATCCCGAGGCGAGTGGCCAGTGTTTCTCGGGCAGTGCGGTGGATTCGCGGGAAGGAAACGTCGCCCCGGGCCTTAAGGCCAACGGCGACATCCTCCTCTTCTACACTGCCCATCGCGACGGCACCGACCGGCCCTATGTTGAGGACCAGGCTGTCGCCGTCGCCGACCGTGCCATGACGACTTTTCGGAAATTCGACAGCAACCCAGTGCTAAGAAACCCGGGTCCGCTCGATTTCCGCGACCCGAAAGTCATCTGGCATCAGCCCACGAAGCGCTGGATCATGGTAGTGACCCACGGCCAGTCGATCGGCATCTATTCGTCGCCGAATGCTCTGGACTGGAGCTTCGAAAGCGAGTTCGGCGCGGACGAGGGCCGGCATGGACCAGGGCCGTGGGAATGTCCCGACCTGTTTCCGATAACGGTGGAGGGCACCGGCGAAGAGGCCTGGATCCTAGTTGTCGGGTTGGGCCGGGGGCACATCTCAGGCGGTTCCGGTACCCAGTACTTCGTTGGGAATTTCGACGGCCACATTTTCCGCAATCGCCACTCTGCCA